>CALVSS010000001.1 GCA_944359095.1 uncultured Bacilli bacterium
ATATTGCTGAACATTTTTTAGAAGATGCAAAATTAATTAATACTGTTAGAAATATGTTTGGTTATACAGGATATTATAAAGGAAAAAGAGTTACTGTTTTTGCATCAGGTATGGGAGTTCCTAGTATTGGAATTTACTCTTATGAACTTTATAAATTTTATAATGTAAAAAAAATAATTAGAATTGGTACTAGTGGATCTTTTCATCCTGATGTAAAGATTTTAGACGTTGTTTTGTCTACAGGTGCTCGTACTAAAAGTTATTTTAGTCAATTACTTGATAATCATACTACTAATTATGTTGAAGCTAGTCATATATTAAATCAGGAAATAGAAAAAGTTGCAAAAGATACTCATATTCCAGTAAAAGTTGGAAAGACTATTACTAGTGATGTTTTTGATTTGTATGCAGATAATGAAGATGTTTTTAAGTCTAATTTTCCTGGAAATGATTATTTAGCTGTTGAAATGGAAGCTTTTGGATTGTTTTATATTGCTAGAAAATTAGGAAGGGAAGCTAGTTGTTTAATGACAGTTGTTGATTCTTTATATGATAAGAGAAGTTTAACTAGTGAAGAGAGAGAACAGTCATTAAATCAAATGATAGAATTAGCATTAAATTCTATTACATTATAATTTTAGAAGGGGTGAAGTATGGAATACATAAAGAAAGATTTAGGTTCTTATCAATTACATTTAATTAAAACTGATAAATTTAAAACTATTACGGTAAGAGTTTCTTTTAGAAGTCCTATTGTAAAAGAAGAAATTACTATACGTAATATTTTAAGTGATATGTTTTTACAATCTAGTAGTAAATATCCTAGTAAGAGAGATTTGACAATCAAAGCACAAGACTTATATGCAGCAGATATTCAAACTTATAATTCTAGACTTGGAAATTATATTAATTTAGATGTTTATTTATCTGTTTTAAATGATAAATATACAGAACCAGGAAATTTTAATCAAGCATTACATTTTTTAAATGAAATTGTTTTTCATCCAGATGTACATCAACAAAAATTTTCAGAAGAGAAGTTAGAAATTGTTAAAAATACAATGCGTAGTAATCTTTCTTCTTTAAAAGAAGATGGTTCTAGTTATAGTTTGATGAGATTATTTGAAGAGATGGATAAAAATAGGGCTTCTTCTTATCGTATGGTTGGATATTTAGAAGACTTAGAAAAAGTAACTGGTGAATCTTTATATCAATATTATTTAAAAATGATTCATAGTGATATGGTAGATGTCTTTGTTATTGGTGATATTGATTTTAAAGAAATTACCAGTATGATACGTGAAATTATTCCTGTTAAGACGGTAAAGAAGGAGAGAGTTCCTTATCTTCTTTCTGATATACGTCCTAGAGTAAGACGACTATTTTGCAAAGAAGTTGTTGATACTTCTCAGTCTAAATTAGCAATAGGATGTCGTTGTCATGGATTAACGGATTATGAAAGAAATTATGTTTTAACTTTATATAATGTTATTTTAGGTGGTAGTGGTGATTCTAAACTATTTAAAGAAGTAAGAGAAGAAAATTCTTTATGTTATGTTATTAATTCTGTTCCTAATAAGTTAGATCGTTTATTATTAATTAGAGCAGGGATTGATAAAGAAAATTACACTAAAACTTTAGAATTGATTGAACAAATTTTAGGAAAGATGCGTAAAGGGGACTTTGATGACCAAGAAATTAATGTTGCGAAAGAATATTATTGTACAGCCTTAGATGAAGTTTTAGATAGTCCAAATCAAATTATTAATAATTATTATATGATGGTATTAATTGGTACGGATGATTTAGATGAAAAACGTCGTAAGATTATGGAAGTTAGTAAAGCAGATATTATAAAAGTAGCAAAGAAAATAAAGATGGATTCTGTATTTTTGTTAGAGGGTGATAGTCATGAAGAAAATTAATTTAAAAGGATTAGATTTAACAGCTTATACAGAAACACTTGCGAATGGTTTAGATGTCATCTTTGTTCCTTTTGCTCATAAAGCTAATTATTTTATTAGTTATGCTACTCGTTTTGGTTCTGAAATTACTAATTTTACTCCAAGTGGAGAAAAAAAGGCTCGTAAAGTTCCTGATGGAATTGCTCATTTCTTAGAGCATAAGATGTTCGAACAAGAATCAGGAGAAGATCCTTTTGCTTATTTTTCTAAGAGTGGTACTAATTCTAATGCTTCTACTTCTTATAATAATACGCAATATATTTGTTATGGTACGAAGAATTTTCTTGATAATTTAAGATATTTAATACAGTTTGTTAATGCTCCTTACTATACAGATGAAAATGTAGAAAAAGAGAAGGGAATTATTGCTGAAGAGTTAAAAATGTATGCAGATTTACCTGATGTTCAACTGGAAACTAAACTTAGAGAAAATATTTATCACGTTCATCCAAGACGTGTTGATATTGGTGGAACAGTAGAAGAAATATATAAGATAACAAAAGAAGATTTATATTTATGTTATAACAATTTCTATAGTCCTAATAATATGTTTTTATTAGTAGTTGGTAATTTTCCTATGGAAGAAGCTATGAGTGTTATTCATCAGGAATTAGATAAAAAAGAAAATGTTGAAATGGCAACAGTAACACCAATTAAAGAAAAGAAAAGTGTTCGTAAAAAAGAAGAAACATTTACGGGTAATATTCAAGTACCAAAGATAGGTATGGGATTAAAGATTGCAATTGAAGATTTAGAAATGGAAGATGGCTTAGAATTAGATTTATATTTAACTATGTTATCTACTATGTTATTTGGTTCTTCTTCTTTATTTAGAGAACGAGTTAGAAATGAAAAATTATTAAATAGTTTTTATACTGATTGGGATAATACAGAAGACTATAAAACATTTTTGATTTTAGCTTCTACAAATCATCCAGAAAGTTTAATTTCAGAGATTAAAGAAGAATTATTTAAACATGAATTAGATAGTAGTATGTTTGATAGAATGAAAAAAGTATGGATTGCTAACGAAGTTAAGATGGCGGATTATATTGATCCTACCGTTAATAATATCTATGATGATATGATTCGTTATCATAAAGTGATTCCTAATAAAGTAGATATGATTCGTAAAATGGATATTAAAACATTAGAAAAGATAGTTTCTCATATTGATTTTCATAATTTAAGTGTTGTTATTATGAGGGCACAAGAAGAAAATAAGTAGTTTGAGGTGGTAGTGTGACAGAATATAAAATTAATCCTTTTGATAAATTTAATCATGATTGGGCATTAGTAACTGCTGGTAATAAAGATTATTTTAATTCTATGACAATCTCCTGGGGTTCCATGGGAACGTTATGGAATAAAAGTATTGTTACTATATATATTCGACCTGATCGTTATACATTTTCATTTTTAAAAGAAAATGATACTTTTACAGTTTCTTTTTATGATGATAACTATAAAAAAGAGTTACTTATGTTTGGTAGAAACTCTGGTAGAGATATGGATAAAGTAAAAGAAAGTGGATTTACACCACTTATATTAGAAGACGGTATTACTTATCAAGAAGCTAAAGAAACTTTGGTTTTGAAAAAAATATATATGGAACAAATGAATAAAGAATTATTTCCAGAGGATGCTTTAAAAATTTATGAAGGAAATGCTCCAGCACATTATATTATTATTGGAGAGGTTGTAAACAAAGTAGAGAAATAATAAATATGAGTGATTTTTAATCACTCTTTTCTTTTGGATTATTATCTAGAAATTCTTAAATTGCTTTGCTATAATATGAGTAGTGAGGTGAAGTGTGTGAGGAAGGTTGCGATAATTGGTGCTGGTGCTAGTGGATTAATGTGTGCAATTCATGCTGTTAGTTCTACTGTTCAGGTGGTTTTATTTGATAAGAATAGTTTTAGTGGGAAAAAGATATTAGTTACTGGAAATGGTCGTTGTAATTATTGGAATAGTAATCAAGATTTAAAGTTTTATCATAGTAGTGATTCTTATTTATTATCTGATATTATTACTCCTAGGATTCAAAAAGAAGTACTTGCCTTTTTTGAGTCTATAGGTGTTGTCCCTAATATTCGAGATGGCTATTATTATCCATACTCTAATCAAGCTAGTAGTATTCGTGATTTACTAGAAAATAAAGCAAAAGAACTTGGTGTTATTTTCGCTTTTCAGACGGAAGTCTTGGATACTTTTAAAGAAAATAATCAGTTTGTCGTTTGTACTAATGATGGTAGAGAATACTTTGATGATTTAGTTATCGCAACTGGTTCTAAAGCTAGTCCTAAGACTGGTTCTACAGGGGATGGGTATACTTTTGCTGAAAAGTTTGGTCATACTATCGTACCTGTTCGTCCTTCTCTTGTACAATTAGTTACGGATGGTAAATTTTTAAAAGATTGGGCAGGAGTTCGTTCACAAGCTACTGTTTCTTTATATGAAGATGGAAAATTTTTAGATCAAGAGACTGGAGAAGTTCAATTAACAGATTATGGGGTTAGTGGTATTTGTATTTTTAATTTAAGTCATTATATTTCTTTTGATAAAAAATATACGTTAAAGATTTGTTTTTTACCATTTTTAGATAAAAGTTCTGTAATTTCTTTTTTTCATAAAAGAAATGAAGATTTAGGAGATGTTTCTTTAACTTATTTTTTAGAGGGAATCTTACCTTTTAAATTGTTACAAGTTATTTTAAAGAGAGTTGGTGTTTCTCATCATGCAACTTTTTCTAGTTTATCTTCTAGTAAGCAAGAAGAGTTAATTTCTATGATTATGGAATTTCCTGTTACTGTTTTAGGTACAAAAGGATTTGATTCTTGTCAAGTATGTAGTGGTGGTGTTTGCCTTTCTGAAGTTAGTTTGACATTAGAATCTAAGTTAGTTCCTCATTTATATTTTATTGGGGAAGTTTTAGATGTTGATGGTAATTGTGGTGGCTATAATTTAGGATTTGCATTTATGTCAGGAATAATTGTTGGTAAAGTTTTACGAGGTGATAAGAATGATTCGAATTCGTCAAATAAAGATTAAGTTGGGAGAAGAAGATTCTTTAAAGAAAGTTATTTCTAGAAAATTAAAGATTTCTGAACGTGATATTTTGGATATTGTTATTCAGAAAAAATCATTAGATGCTAGATGTAAAGATGATATTCATTATGTTTATGAAGTGGATGTTAAAATTCCTTTTCAAGATAAAGTTTTAAAAAGATGTAAGTCTAAAGATATTTTTACTTCTCCTAAAGAAGAGTATCAAAGACCAGTTGCTGGTAATCTAGTATTAAATAATCGACCTATTATTGTAGGAAGTGGTCCTGCTGGACTTTTTTGTGCTTATTCTTTAGCAGAAGCTGGATATTGTCCTATTATTATTGAACGTGGTGAAAAAATAGAAGAAAGAGTTATTCGTGTTTCTAAATTTTGGGATGAGGGTATTTTAAATCCTAATTCTAATGTGCAATTTGGAGAAGGTGGTGCTGGTACTTTTTCTGATGGTAAATTGAATACGATGGTAAAAGATAAATATTTTCGTGGTAAAAGAGTTTTTGAAATTTTTGTTGAGCATGGAGCACCTAAAGAAATTATGTATTTGAATAAACCTCATATTGGTACTGATTTATTACAAGGTATTATTAAGAATATTAGAGAATCTATTATACGTATGGGAGGAGAATTTTTATATTCTACTTGTCTTACTGATCTTGTGATTCAAGATGGTAAAATTACTGGTATTGAAATTAATGGTGAAAAGACTATTCCTTGTTCTGTTTTAGTGTTAGCACTAGGTCATAGTGCGAGAGATACTTTTTTTATGCTTTATCAACGTGGTCTTGTGATGCAAGCTAAAAGTTTTGCTGTTGGGGTAAGAATTCAACATCCGCAAGAAATGATTCAAATGGGGCAATATGGTACTTTAGATTCTAGACTTCCTGTTGCAGATTATAAGCTTACTTATACAACAAAAGAGTCAAAAGGAGTTTATTCATTTTGTATGTGTCCTGGAGGATATGTTGTTAATAGTTCTTCTGAAGAACATTGTTTAGCAATTAATGGAATGAGTTATCATGCTAGAGATAGTAAAAATGCTAATAGTGCTTTAGTTGTTACAGTTAGTCCAGAAGACTTTGGAAATCATCCTTTAGATGGTATTTCTTTTCAAAGAAAATTAGAAAGAGCTGCGTATGTTGCTGGAAGTGGTAAAATCCCTATTCAATTATATGAGGACTTTAAACGAAATGTATGTTCTAAATCTTTTGGGAATGTTTTACCAGTGATGAAAGGAAAATATCAATTTGCTAATTTAAATGAAGTATTACCAGATTTTATTTGTTCTTCTATTTGTGAAGCTATGCCTATCTTTGGTAAAAAAATTGCTGGATTTGATAGAGATGATGCCATTCTTGCTGGTGTTGAAAGTAGAACTTCTTCTCCTGTTAGAATTCTTCGTGATGAGTTTGGTGAAGCCAATATTTCAGGTATTTATCCTAGTGGAGAGGGTAGTGGTTATGCTGGAGGTATTACAACAGCTGCTATGGATGGAATTAAAGTTAGTGAATGGATTATATCGAAATATCGTCCATGGAATTCTTAACTTCTTTGTCTAAGATAGAATTACTTCTATCTTTTCTTTTGTGTTTTTGATATAATATGTATATTGGAAGCAAGTTTATGAAACAAGAAAATATCAGAAATTTTTGTATTATAGCACATATTGATCATGGTAAAAGTACACTTGCTGATCGTATATTGGAAAAAACAGGGGCAATATCTAAAAGAGAATTAAAAGACCAAATGTTAGATTCTATGGATATTGAAAGAGAACGTGGTATTACTATTAAGTTGAATGCTGTGCAACTTTTATATCATCATCAAGGCGAGGATTATTATCTTCATTTAATTGATACTCCTGGTCATGTAGATTTTTCTTATGAGGTATCTCGTAGTTTAGCAGCTTGTGAGGGATCCTTACTAGTTGTTGATGCAGCGCAGGGAGTGGAAGCTCAGACTTTAGCTAATTTATATTTGGCTCTTGATAATAATTTGACAGTGATTCCTGTTGTTAATAAAATTGATTTACCGAGTGCTGATTTGGATAAGGTTTCTACTGAACTTGAAAATATTGGCTTTTCTCGTGATGAAATTATTTATACTAGTGCGAAAACTGGGGAAGGTATTGATGAACTTTTGGATGCTATTATTCAAAGGATTCCAGCTCCTAAAGGTGATGTTAGTGCACCATTAAAAGCATTAATTTTTGATAGTTTATTTGATTCTTATCGTGGTGTTATTATTAGTATTCGTGTTATGGATGGAGAAATTAAAGTTCATGATATGATGAAAATGATGGAGACGGGTGCTACTTATGAAGTCGTTGGATTATCCATTGATACTCCAAAAGAAAAACATATTACTTCTTTAAAAGCGGGAGAAGTTGGTTATGTTTATGCATCTATTAAGAGTATTAGTGATGTTTTTGTAGGAGATACAATTACTTTAGAGAATCGTCCAGCAACTGATGCTTTACCTGGTTATAAACCAATGAAACCGATGGTTTATTGTGGACTTTATCCTATAGAATCTAATAAGTTTGAAGATTTAAGAGAAGCTTTAGAAAAATTAAAATTAAACGATGCCTCTTTATCTTTTGAACCGGAGACATCTAAAGCTCTTGGTTTTGGTTTTCGATGTGGTTTTTTAGGACTTTTACATATGGAAATTATTGAAGAACGTATCGAAAGAGAATTTGGTATTGATTTAATTGCCACTTCTCCATCAGTTGTCTATGAAGTTGTTTTAACAGATGGAACTACGGTTATGGTTGATTCTCCATCTAAAATGCCAAAGAGAGAACTTATTTCAAAGACGTTAGAGCCTTATGTTAAAACTAGTATTTTTACACCAAGTGATTATATTGGACCTATTATGGAATTATGTCAGGATAAACGTGGTACTTTTCTTAATATGGATTACCTTGATCAAACTAGAGTAACCATTCATTATGAATTACCACTTTCAGAAATTGTTTATGACTTTTTTGATAAATTAAAATCATATACTAAGGGTTATGCTTCTTTTGATTATGAACTTATTGGTTATAAACAAAGTAATTTAGTAAAGATGGATATTTTATTAAATGGGGAAATTGTTGATGCTTTATCAGTTATTGTACATAAAGATTTTGCTTATAATCGTGGTAAAGTAGTAGTTGAAAAGTTAAAAGAAATTATTCCAAGGCAGATGTTTGAAGTACCAATTCAAGCAGCGATTGGAACTCATGTAATTGCTAGAACAGATATTAAAGCTTTACGTAAAAATGTATTAGCTAAATGTTATGGTGGAGATGTTACTCGTAAGAAAAAGCTTTTAGAAAAGCAAAAAGAAGGTAAGAAGCGAATGAAAAAGATTGGTAGTGTAGAAGTTCCACAAGAAGCTTTTTTATCTATTTTAGCAACTGATAAATAGGAGGATTTTTATGAATAATGGAATATCAGAAAAAGAAAAAAAGGTTGTTGATTATTTTTTAGAGCATCCTGATGCTTATATTAGTGAAGTTGTGAAAGCAACAGGAATCTCTAAATCATCTGTTCAACGTTATTTGCAAAAGTACGGAGATACTTACATTCATAGTTTAAATAAAACTATTAAAGATCAATTAAAAGAGAATAAAACACGTGGTCAAAGACTTGGTGGTATTCATTCTTTCCAAAATAATGATTTTGTTAAAGATGATGCTGGTCATTTTGTTGGTAATGTTGTGTCTACAGCAACTTATGATAAGGAAAGTAAAAAAAGAGAAGACATCGTTAGAATTGTTACCTATTATTTAAATAATAAGACAATAACATTAAATGATTTAGCTAATGTATTTTCAGAATTATATGGATATAGTAGAGACTATGTTTATGACTGTCTATTAGATACTCGTGTAAGTGAAATTTTAGGTGATGAAAAGGCTAAGGAAGTAGAGGAGAGCTTATCTAATAATAGAAATACTTTCTTAAGAAAAATTTCAGATTTAGGTCTTACTTTAGAAAATATTAATCAAGATTTTGGACTTACTGAGTTAGAACGTAAGGTATTTGATGAAAGATTTTTCTCTCCAGATACGTCCCTTACTTCTATGGAAGAAAAGTTTCAAATGTCTAAGTCTGCTTTATTAAAACATGAGAATAAGGCTATCGCTAAAATAGAAAAAGGTTTAGGAAGAAACAAATAGTGGTAAAGAGTTGTTATATTCATATTCCGTTTTGTAAAAAGATTTGTAGTTATTGTGACTTTTGCAAGTTGTTTTATAGTACTCATTATGTAGATAAGTATTTAGATACTTTAAAAGAAGAAATTCATAATTATTATCATGGTGAAATATTAGATACTATTTATATAGGTGGTGGAACTCCTAGTAGTTTATCTATGGATGAGTTAAAAAAATTATTTTCTATTTTGTCTATATTAAAAAAAAGTGATTCTTGTGAAGTTACTATGGAAGCCAATTTTGATAGTATTACTAAAGAAAAAATAGATTTATTTCAAAAATTTGGGGGAAATCGTATTAGTTTTGGTTTAGAGACCACACACTCTTGGATTTTAGAAAAGATGAGAAGAAGTTTAGATTTAGATTATGTGAAATCTATTATTTCTTATTGTAAAGAAATTGGTTTAGATAATATTAATATCGATTTAATGTATGCTTTTCCTGAGGAGACTTTAGAAGATGTTAGTTTGGATCTTTCTTTTATTCTTAGTTTAGATGTTTTCCATATTTCTACTTATTCGTTAATTTTAGAAGAGCATACAAAGTTATATATTGAAGGTGAGAAAAATATTTCTGAAGATTTAGATTATGAAATGTATCAACTCATTTGTTCTAAATTAAGTAACTATGATCATTATGAAATTAGTAATTTTGCGAAAGACGGTTATTATTCGAAACATAATTTTTGTTATTGGCGTAATGAGGAATATTATGGTTTTGGTCTAGGAGCAAGTGGTTATATCGATGATGTTCGTTATAGTAATACTAGAAGTATTAGTCATTATTTACAAAAAAAGTTTCATAATTTAGAAGAAAATCTTTCTAAATATGATAAAATGGAGTATGAGGTTATTTTAAATTTAAGAACTCAGTTTGGAATTTCTAAGGATAAGTTTTTTAGGATATATCATTGTCATTTAGAAGATGTTTATGATATTTCTTCTTTACTATCTGATGGATATTTGGTTGATGATGGTAAAAGTATTTCTATTCCTAAAAAATATTGGTATCTTAGTAATGAAATTTTGGTTAAGATTTTGGAGGTGTATCGAGATGAATAAAATAGATGTGTTTCAAGTAGAACTTGGTTATATTAAAGATGAGGTAATTAATAAAGATTGTCGTACTATGATAGAATTGTTGCCAGATTATTTTTTTGAAATTCCTGCTTCTTCTACAGGTAAGTATCATCCTAGTTATTCGTTAGGCGAGGGTGGACTTCTTCGTCATACAAAAGCTGCTGTCCGTATTGGTTATGAATTACTTCAAAATCCATTAATTGGTAGTAAATATACAGATAAAGAAAAAGATATTATGCTAATGGGACTTTTACTTCATGATGGTATTAAACTTGGTATTCCTAAAGAGCGATATACTAGGTTTGATCATCCTATCTTAATGGCTAATTATATAAAAGAACATAGATCTTCTTTAGATATGAGTGATGAAGAGGTGGAATTATTATGTTCTGTTATTCGTTCTCATATGGGACCTTGGACTAAGGATTATAATGGAGAAGAAGTTTTAGAAGCACCAAAGACAAAATATCAACATTTTGTTCATATGTGTGATTTTTTAGCTAGTCGTAAATTTTTATTAGTTCCTTTTGATAAAGATAATAATATAAGTGCTTAGACACTTATTTTTTTGTTGCTGGAACAGTAAATTTTTGATATGATATAGGAGAATGTAATATAGAAGGAAGATGAATTATGGGAAAAATTATTGTTATCGAAGGTACGGATTGTTCAGGAAAAGAAACACAGTCTACTTTATTAGAAAAAAAATTAACTGCTATGGGAAAAAAATGCATTCATTTTGCTTTCCCTATGTATGATACACCTACTGGTAAAATTATAGGTGGCCCTTATTTAGGAAATCCTTCTATTTCTAAAGGTTATTTTCCAGAGGGTGCTGATAAAGTAGATCCTCATATTGCTTCTTTATATTATGCAGCAGATAGAAAATATAATATGAGTAAAATACTACCTTATTTAAAAGATGATTATTATGTTATTTTAGATCGTTATACTACTTCTAATTTAGCTCATCAGGGTAGTAAGATTCATGATAAAGATGAAAGATTTTTAATGTATCAATGGATTGATAAACTTGAATATTGGTTATTGCAATTACCTAAACCAGATCATACAATTTTTTTACATATGCCATATCAATATTCTTTAGAATTAAAGAAAAATAGAAAGTTTCTTGATGAACATGAGCGTTCTTGCGAACATTTGAAAAATGCGGAAGAGAGTTATATTGAACTTTCTGAATTATATAATTGGAAAAGAATTGAATGTGTGAAAGATGGCCATATTCGAGATATTGAGGATATTAATCAGGAAATCGTAAATTATATTTTAAGTTTAAAATAAAAGAACAGTTTTTCTCACTGTTCTTTTTTTTAGCTTTGTTTAATTACTGGGATTATTGGTTGCTGTGGAGTTTGTGGTTGTTGCTGGGTAATTGTTGGTATTACTGGTTGTTGAGTTTGTTGTCCAGCAATAGAAACGAGTGGGGTAATAGATACTTTTGGTTGGTTATTCATTGTTTCAATATTTGGTTTTGTAAAAGGTGTTGGTTGTTTTTGATCTTTTTGTAAGGTATTTGTAATTTCTTCAGCCTTTTTTTGATCATTAATTGCGTTAATTTTTTCTATAGTGTTAATTTTTGTATTTGCACTAGTTGCTTTTACAGGTGGAGTTGTATTAGAAAGTTGTTGGTTATTATTTACTGTATTATTTAAAGATACAACTTCTAAATCATTGATATTGTCATTTTGTTTCTTTTCTTGTTCTTCTAGTTCTTCTTTAATTTTTTCTTCTTTTTCTTTTTCTTGTTCTTTCATCTTTTCAGCAGTGTCATTTTCAAAGAAATCTTCGGCATCTTCAATTTCAATAACTCTTAATACTTCTTCAAAACTTGTAGTTCCATCTAATACTTTTCCTAAAGCATCTTGTAACATTGTAATTACTTTATCACTATATACTAGGTTTGATAAGTCTTCTTTATTTAAATTTTCATTATTTAAAGCACTTCTCATTTCATCGTCTAATTCTAGTACTTCTTGAATAGCAATTCTTCCTTTATAACCTTTACGACAGGAATCACAACCATCATGGTTGACATCCCATATTTTATCTACATCTTTCTTTAGATATTTTTTAAATACTCTTTTTTCAAATTTTGTTGTTTCTCTTTCCACTCTACATTTTTTGCAAAGTCTTTTTGCTAGACGTTGAGAAATAATTCCTGTTAGGGCAGTAGATAATAGGTAACGTTCTACGTTCATATCAAGTAAACGCTCTACTGTAGATAGCGTATTATTTGTATGGATAGTTGATAATACTAAGTGTCCAGTAATAGCGGCACGTACTGCGATTTGGGCAGTTTCACTATCACGAATTTCTCCGATTAGTATAATATTAGGGTCTTGACGCAAAATAGAACGAAGGGCAGCAGCAAAAGTCATACCAATTTCTGAGTTAACTTGTACTTGGTTTAGTCCTTCGATATTCATTTCGATTGGGTCTTCTACAGTAATTATATTTGTTTCTTCTTTATTTAGAGCTTCTAGTATAGAGTATACGGTTGTTGATTTACCAGAACCTGTTGCTCCTGTGATTAAGATAATACCATTTGGTACTTGAATCATACGTTTTAATCTTTCTAGGTTGGATAAGTTAAAGCCTAGAGAATCTAGTCCTTGTAAACTTCTGGAGTAGTCTAGAATACGAATAACTATTTTTTCTCCCTCATTTAAAGGTAGACAAGATACACGCATGTCTAAATAAGTTCCACCAAAATTACCTTTAATTGCTCCATCTTGAGGTAGACGAGATTCAGTGATATTCATGTTTGCTAATAACTTTAATCTTGTTGTTAGATTTCTTTCATACATTTTTGGAATAAATGTAAAGTTTTGTAAATCTCCATCTACACGAATTCTTACCATCATTCCATCTTCACGTGGATCAAAGTGGATATCTGATGCATTAGATCTAGCAGCAGATATAATAATATAGTCAGCAATTTGTGTAATTGGTGTCTTAGTAAAATCAAATTTAATCATAGCATCATAACCCCTTTTATTTTTTACTATGGCATTTTATCTTAATTTATTATATAATATTTTTAGTATAATAGCAAGAAAGTAGAGGAGAAAAGATGAAAAAAAATAATAAAGGGTTTGTTTTAGTGGAAACTTTAGTTGTTACTGTTTTTGTTATGGCTGTCTTTTCTGTTATATATATCAATTTTTATCCGCTTGCTGGAGAATATGAGAGAAGAGAGTTTTATGATGATATTGATAGTAAATATGGAGCATATTGGATGAAAGTATTTGTGCAAAGAAGTAGCTTTAGTTTAAATACTTCTTTACTTAATAGTCAGGGATACGTTACATTTACTTGTAATAATCTTACTAATGCTGAAGATCAAAGCTTTTGTAATGCTATGTGGGATAAATTATATGTAAATCAAGTTATTGTTACTAATTATCGTATTGGTGATGATTCTAAGAGCACGGATTTTAAACGCAAGGCTCCCACATCTTCTGCTTTAGCTAACAATCCATCTTTTTTAGCTTATATATCTTATTTACCTGATTTTGTTACTGCTTCTTTAAATGGAGCAAAATATCGTGTTTTAGTTGAATTTAAAAGACCTAATGGTACTTTGGAGGCCGATGATTTTTATTATACTTATTCTAATATGGAGGTGATAAAATGATTCGTAAGTTAAATAATAAGGGAATGAGTGCAATTGAAATTTTAGTTACTTTTGTCCTTGTTGCTATTATTGTTGTTTCTATGTATGATGGTATTGTTGGCTTAAAAGAAAAAGAGACAATATCTTCGCATAAATTAAGCCTAGCTACTTATAAAAATTTACTTACTAAAGATATTCAAGATGATTTAATTAAAATAGGGTTAGCTGGTGCTGATATTCAACCACTTAATGTTGATGAGGGGTACTATGTTACTTTAACGTTACGTGATGGTAGTAAAAGAATTTTAGAGGTAAAGCAAGTATTTGGATGTGAAGCTTTGGATTATGATGAAGCTCTACAAGTCTGTGGTCAACGTGGTATTGATTTAAATCAAAGTGATGAATTTTCTATTAGTTATGGACCAGAGGGTAATTTGACAGAATATCCTATTCCGGATTTAGGACATGAAGAAATTGCTAATTTCTCTGGTACTGGTACTCATACTATTTATACTCTACGTATTAATGAAGTTAATATTACGACTTCTAATCAAGTATTTTCTTTACGAATTACATTTACACATCCGGATTTAGGAACGAATTATTCTATTGATATTGCATCACCAATTAATTATCCATAGAAATAAGAAGACTGCTATTATAGTCTGTAGTATTCTTCCAATAAAGAAATTTTTATATTGAATTTTAGTATCAGCAATGATACTTTTTGTTTGCATATGAACAGATATTCCACCAAAACTAATAAATAAAATAATTATTATGGCCCTTGTTATAGGATTTGTAATTAGACTTGTTAAAAAGATACCATTTGTTAAATCAAATAGTCCATTTATTAGGATGTATTCTAATAAAGGAAGTCTTATATATTGATTTATGGTAGTTACTATTAAATAGAAAAAGACGGAGGTACCGTAAATTAAAATGATAGTTTTTAAGGATGAGGTAATGGCTTTTGGTAAAATTTTAGAAAAGTTTTGTCCTTGATGATAGGGAATAGTTATTTTATTATTTTCTTTTTTCTTAGGATGATAAATTATTCCAATGATAAAGTTTGCTAAAATAATACTAAGTAAAATACTATGAGCAAATTTTTTTTCTTGAAATAATAAGGATACTGGTCCTAAAATAAAAACAGGATTTGGATAGTGAGTAAATTTAATTAGATAATTAGCTTGTTCTAACGTTATAAAGTTTTTATCTAATAACTCTTTAGTATATTTACTTCCACTTGGAAAACCACTAATTAAACTCATACAAATAATATAAAAAGTTGAGCCGTTTCTATGTAGTAATTTTGTTAATCTTTGGACTATATTATATTCTATTAATAGAGTAGAAAGTGTAAAAAATAAAAAACTTGCAGGAAAAAGTTTTTCTATAAAAAGTTTTGTATATACTAGAATTTGTTTGGTTATAAAAGATGAATTTATTAGATATAGTAAAGTTAGACATAATAATACAACTAGAATGATATTAACTTTTTTAATTTTTTTCATATTTCCTCATTTCTTTGTTATAATGTAGGGTGGAGGTAGTTAGATGCTTAAGAAATTTTATGAAAAAATAATTGGTTTTATTAAAGAAGAATATAAATTTATTATATTTTTAATTATATTGATGATTATTTGTACTTGGCCTGTTAATTATTATATAGTTATTGGTGGAGGTATTAGTGATATTGGAGATAGAGTTGTTGTTGATGATGGTTATACTAGTAAGGGTAGCTTTAATTTATCTTATGTTTCGGAATTGAAAGGTACAACGCTTAGTTATCTTGTTAGTTATTTGATACCTAATTGGGAAAGGGTTAGTATGGATGATTATAAGTATACAACGGATGAAGATTATCAAGATATTGAATTTCGTAGTGAGGTTGATTTATTAACTTCTAATAGTAATGCTATTTATTATGCTTATCATCTAGCAAATAAACCTTGTAAATTAACAAGTACTGATGTCTATGTTATCGCTACTATTTCTGGGTATGAAAATCCTTTTGAAGTTGGTGATCAATTAGTTCAAATTAATGGGACTAAGTATCAAACTTTGCAAGAATTTCAAAAGGCAATTCAAGAGGTAGACGATAAGCAAGTATCTGTTACAGTTATTCGAGATGGTAAAGAACAAGAATTAACTTGTAAACTTTATCGAGAAGATTCTAAAAAAGTTGTTGGTGTTGCTTTACAAGCAGTGAATCATTATGAAGTAAGTCCAGAAGTAGAACTTGCTTTTGAAAAGAATGAGTCTGGTCCTTCTGCTGGGATGATTACAACGTTATCTATTTATGATCAATTAACAAAAAAAGATCTTACTAAAGGAAAATTAATTGCTGGTACTGGTACCATTGAAGCAGATGGTAGTATAGGTCAAATTGGGGAAGTTGGATATAAATTATTAGGAGCTGTTGATGGTGGGGCTGAAGTTTTTTTAGTCCCTGCTGGTGAGAATTATCAGGAATGTAAAAAGATGAAAAAAGAGAAGAAGTTAGATATTAAGTTAATTCCTGTTAAAAATATTAATGAGGCTATCGAAAAATTAAAGAAATTATAATTGGAGGTAGTTAAAATGAATGAAAATGGGTTATTTATATATGGAAAGAAGTCTATGAATGAAGTTGGGGGCTTTAGTAAGTACAATCATTATCAATTAGTTGACTTAACGAAGGATTATTGTATTATGGATGCAGATCTTACTACTGATAGTTTAAATCCTTATGGGATGGCTCACGGAGGCTTTTTATTTGGATTAGCTGATACTGCTGCTGGAGCTTTAGCTTGTGTTGATGGGAGAAAAGCTGTTACTTTAAGTTCTCATATTGAATATTTACATCCTGTTTATGGGCAAAAAGTTAGGGCAGTTGTAAAAATATTAAAGTCTGGAAAACATATTCCTTTATATGAAGTTTCTATTTTTGATTCTAAAGGAAATATGGATTGTAAGATAACGTTAGAATATTATTATTTAAATTAATAAGAAGCTAGTCTTTTTTTTTACCCATAATTTCCCATTTCTTTTACAAAATAATTACATAATTATTGTTTATACTGGTAGCAAGAAAGGAGGATGATTGCAATTAGAAATACTTTCCCATAATTTCCCATAATTATTTAATAATTCTTACATATTTTTACGATATAGTTATATTGTCGAAAGGAGGAAGGTCGATAGAAAATAGAAAAATAAAGTCATAAAGTTATTTATACATAATGTTTTATATATAGAAAGGAGGATGATTGTTATAGTTGATACAATATTCTACTTATTAAAGGAGGGGATGCCCATAAGGTTATAGAAGAATTCAGGGAATAGTGTTATACTATTGGTAGGTGATTATATGTATACAATTTGTTTCGTTGAGGATGAAGTTGACTTATCAAACCTTATTCGAACCTATTTAGAACGCTCTGGTTATCAGGTTATTGCTTTTACAAAGGGGCAAGATGCCATTGACTATATTGGAAATAAAGTAGATCTTTGGATACTGGATATTATGTTAGGAGATGATGTGAATGGCTATGATATAATCAAAGCTATCCGGAAGCAAGATGAAAATGTACCCGTTATTTTTACTTCCGCAAGAGATCAAGACTTAGATAAAATTTTAGGACTTGAACTTGGTAGTGATGATTATATTACAAAACCATATTCTAGTAAGGAATTAGTTTTACGTGTTGATAAAATATTAAAAAGAGTATATAAAGATGCCAATACACAAATTATTACTTACGAATGCTATAAAATTGATCCCGATAAACGTGTTGTTTTCGGGGAGAAAGAAAAAGAAATTAAACTTACAACTTTAGAATTTGACTTGTTACTATTATTAATGCAAAACAAAAATAAATGTTTTTCTAGGGAAGAGATACTGAATGCTGTTTGGGGAAGTGATTATTTCGGTACAGACCGAGTAGTTGACGATTTAATTCGTAGACTTAGAAAGAAGATGCCTAAACTTAATGTGAATGCTGTTTATGGCTATGGGTATCGCTTATCATGAGATTTCGTAAGACTAAATTAAGTCATCAATTAATTGCGTTAATTGGTTTGGCCTTTGTTATTTTATTTATTTCCTTAGGTGTCATTCTTCCCAAAATGTTAATTCCAGTAGCTGAAAAAAATATTTATACTTATTTAAGTGAACCTCTTAAATTTGTTGGTGATAACCGTATAGACAAATCATTACTTAATACCAAAGTTGCTTATATTTATATCGTTGATGATAATGTCTCAACCAGTGAAAATATTCAACAAGTAATAAACATCGTAGATATTAATAAATTATTATCCTATATTAAAAATGATTATGGAAAATTTAAATATAATCATAATACTTACTACTACTATACAATTACAAAAGATGATATTACAAAAGTCGCTATCTCTAATGATAATTATATTAACGAAACAAAAGAAGCTATTTTAAGCACCATCTTTCCAATAGTTTTGAGTACGTGTTTATTAATTGGTTTACTTCTTGTTATTTGGTCTTCCTTTATTGTTAAGAAGATTGAAAAATTAAAAGACAAGATTGACAATATTGATAACCCGGATTATAATCATAATATTAATTTTGAAATCGATGATGAAATAAAGAGTCTTGCTTTAGCAATCGAAGATATGCGAATTTCTTTAATTAACCAAGAGGAATATCGTAATCAAATGTATCAAAATATATCACATGATTTTAAAACACCTCTCACCGTTATAAAATCATATATTGAAGCTGTTGAAGATAATGTTGAAGATAGTAATACCGCACTTCAAGTTATTAAACAACAGACAAACAAATTAGAAAATAAAGTACACTCACTTCTTTACTTAAACAAACTTGATTATCTCAAGAATTCTAAAAATATTGAAAACGATTTAGTTGATATGGAGCAAATTATAGAGATTGAAGTAAATAAATTTAAGTTTCATAGAAAAGAAATTAATTTTGTTGTAGATGTTGATAAAAAATCCAAATATTATGGTACTATGGAACATTGGGAAACCATTTTTGATAATTTGCTTTCTAATTTTATGAGATATACTAATACTACTATTAAAATTACTGCAAAACAAAATAAACTCGTTTTATATAATGATGGTGAACACATCGATGAAGATTTCCTTGAAGGAATTTTTACTCCGTTCCGTAAAGGAATTAAAGGCGAGTTTGGACTTGGACTTTCGATTGTTAAAAAGACATTAAATATTATGAATTATGATATTACTATTAAAAATGATAAAAAAGGTGTATCCTTTATCATTAAAAGAAATTCTTGAAAATAGAATTTCTTTTTTTGGGTATAGTAATAGTAGGTGATCATATGAGAGTTTTAATTACTGGTGCTTCTTCTGGTATTGGATATGAAGTTGGGAAATTATTAGCTAATCGTGGTCACTTAGTTTATATGACCTGTAGAACGGAAAAAGAAGTTTCTTATTTACAAGAGAAATTGCGAGTAGAGGGAATTTCTGCTATTTGTTTTAAATTAGATTTACTGTCTTCGGATATTGATTTAGTTGATTCTTTAGATATTGATTGTTTATTTAATCATGCGGGAATTGGAGTGGGTGGGAGTGTTTTATTATTGGATGAAGATGCTTTACGAGATGTTTATGAAGTGAATTTTTTTCGCTCTTTTTTACTTTTAAAAAAAGTGTATCAGCATATGGTAGAAAAACATATTCATGGTAAAATCTTTGTGACTTCTTCTTTACTTTCTTTGTTTCCGTTACCTTTTTTAGGAGTCTATGGTTCTAGTAAAGCAGCTATTTCTCATTTGGTTAAAACGTTAACTTGGGAGAGTAGGGTTTTAGGAAATCATATTTCGTTTTGTTTAGTAGAGCCTGGTGCTTATGCAACTGGGTTTAATCAACTTATGATGGATACTTCTTTTCGATATGAAGAAGTTTCTTCTTTTACTATTTCTATTTATCAGATGCAGCGAAAATTATTTTCTTTATTGGAGTCTAAAAATATTTCTTATTTAGCTCAAAGGATTGTTCGTGAAATGGAACAAAAAAAAGCGAAGAAAATTCTTCGCGTTCCTAAAATACAAGGATTATTGTTAAAAATTTATTTTCTTTTCTTTGAGTAAATTTTTTGTAATTCTTGTTCTTTTTCTGCAGATAAAGGTTTTAATGTTGTTTTATCCATATAAGGTATGATTGATTTTTGAAGTTCTTCTAATTTCATTTGTTTATTAGTTTCAGCATAATTTGCTAACCAATCAGCAGCTTCATTTAGAGTATTGGTTGCAGATTTTGTATCTACTGTTAACCATCTACCAAATGCATTTCTAAAATGAGGTACTTCTTTCTTTAATAAAATAAAATTATATTTAAGTGGTTTAACACTTTTTATTTGTAATCCTTTAATATCTGCACTATAATATTTTTGTTGCATTATATCTCCTTCTCCTTTAGTAGAATATATTATATACCAATTTTGTTGATTTGTATAGTAAAAGTTTGCAAAATTTAAAAAAAGATATTGTCAAAGTGATTTTCTTATGTTATTATTATATTGTTCTGTTTATGGCGATGTAGCTCAGCTGGCTAGAGCGTCTGGTTCATACCCAGAAGGTCGGGGGTTCGATCCCCTCCGTCGCTACCATTTTGATAATTACTAGGTTTTATACCTAGTTTTTTGTTTAAATATAAAAAATAGGTTGGTTTTTATTATTCTCTAATTTTTCTTTAGGAGATGGTACTTGGTCTTCTTGGTCGTTTATATTAACAACCGAATCATCACTTTTTATAGCTCCTGCTATTTTAAATAAAGTTCTAGCATTATTAACGATTGGTTTTATTTGATAAACAACGGGAATTGCTTGATTAATGACTCCTAGTGTTTTTTGAGTTCCATCTAATAGACCAGACCAATTAATAGATTTTAAACTACTTAGTCCTCTAGTTAATAGTCCTGTTTTGGTAGTAGCATTAAATAGATAAGGATTTGGATACATATCATCACCTCTTATCTTAATATATGTCAATTAACTAGAAAAGTTCTTTTATTTATTTTCAAAAAAAATATGTTATGATATACTTATATAAGAATAGGGAGTGGTGTAGTGTGAACGTACTTTTAAAACCTTTTATTGCGGTGTATCATGGATTAAAAGCAATTGGACGTTTGCCTAAAAAATTATTTCATAAAACAGAAGAGTCTATAGAAAAAGCTGAAAATGCTAAGGCGATTAAAGAAAATACTGTTAAATCTAATCCTTCAAATGAGAATCAAGGAAAAGTAGAAAATCAGGAAAAGACTCCTGAAAATAAGAATTCTCAGGCAAATAATTCAGCTACCGATAAAAAGGAAGAAGAAGAAAATGCCAGACCAATGATTAAGTATCGTTATGTTGTTATTAATGCGATGGGTAAAAAAGAAAATGGTACTTTTGAAGCTGAAAGTGAAGCAGAAGTTCGTAATTTCTTAGCTTCTCAAGATTATGAGATTGTTTCTGTAAAAGTTCGACCAGCTTATGATATAGATATTAATGACTATGCTAAAATTAGAGTATCTGATTTGTCTTTTGCATTGACACAATTATCTACTTATATTAAATCTGGTATTCCACTTGTTGATGCTGTTAAGATTTTGGCTAAACAGTCTACAAAACCAGCAACTAAAAAGTCTTTTCAACGTTTAGTTTATGAACTTTTAAAGGGTGAAAACTTATCTAGCGCTATGGAAAAGCAAAAGAATGTTTATCCTAAATTATTAATTAATATGGTTAAAACAGCTGAAATGACTGGAGATTTGCCATCTATTTTGGATGATATGGCTGAATATTATACCTCTATGGAACGAACTCGTAAACAAATGATTAGTGCCATGACTTATCCTTGTGTTGTTTTAGCAATTGCCTTTGGTGTTTTAATCTTTATGCTTACTTACTTAGTTCCTCAGTTTGCAGTTATGTTTGAAAGTAACGATGCAGAATTACCTGCTTTGACATTAACTGTTCTTGGAGCTAGTGATTTTATTAAAAAGAATTATATTTTGTTGATTGTAGCTATATTAGGTTCTGTTATTGCCTTTGTTTTTGCTTATAAAAAGATAGTTAGTTTCCGTACTGCTGTACAGGTATTTTTAATGCATATTCCAGTTGTTAAAAGTATCATCATTTATAATGAGGTTGCTAATTTTACTAAGACTTTTGCTTCTTTAATTAATCATGGTGTTTTTATTACCGATAGTATGGAAATTTTATCTAGAATTACCAATAATGAAATTTATAAGAGGATTATTAATAAGACCTTGCATAATTTAGGTAAAGGGGATTCTATTTCTGCTTCTTTCCGTGGAGAGTGGGCTTTCCCAGTTGTTGCTTATGAAATGCTAGTTACTGGTGAATCTACTGGTCAACTTGGTCTTATGATGGAAAAAGTTGCTGACCATTTTCAGGCTTTACATAAATCTGTTATTGATCAGTTAAAGAGTTTAATGGAACCATTAATGATTTGTGCTTTGGCTGTTGTTGTAGGAATTATTTTACTTTCTATTATTCAACCAATGTTTGAAATTTATGGTCAAATTCAACAGTAAGGAGGATAATTATGAATCTTTTATACTTAATTATCTTTTTTATTTTAGGAGCTTTTTTAGGAGGATTTTATTCTACTTTAGGAAAAAGATTAGCTGAGGAAAAATATCACTTTTTTCCTTATCACTGTGATTATTGCTATCACAGACTTTCTTTTTTAGAATCTATTCCTATTGTTTCTTATTTCTTATTAAAGGGCAGATGTCTTAAGTGTCATAGAAAAATTGATACTATGGAAATCATGATGGAGTTTTTTACTGGTATATTATTTTCAGTATCTTTCTATAGTTTTCATTTTTCTTATCAATTATTGATAGCTTTAGGAATTGTTTCTTTACTTATTATTGTAACTGTTAGTGATTTAAATTATATGATTATTCCTGATGAAGTGTTGATATTTTTTGTTTTATATTTTATACTTATTCAGTTTTTAGGGGCTGGTATTTTTTCTGCTTTTCAACATATTCTTTATGGAATTTTCTTATTTTTGTTAATGTATTTTATTATGTTTGTGAGTGAGAAAGCATTTCAAAAGGAAAGCCTTGGTGGAGGAGACGTTAAGATGATGTTTTTATTCGGTCTTGTCTTAGATCCTTTACTAGGAACAGTAGCTATCTTTTTAGGAAGTATTTTTGCTTTACCAATGTCTTTATTTCTACTTTATAAAAATAATGAAAAAGCAATTCCTTTTGGTCCGTTTTTATTATTAGCATTGGCTTTTTTATATTTTACAAAAATTACTCCAGAAATGCTTGTTTCTTGGTTTGGTTTTTAATCGTGAATTTTTAAACTAAATGCAGTTTTAAAAAATAAAACTTAATTTACAAGACTTATTACTGGTTTAGAATAAGAAAACGGAAATAAGTCTTTTAATTTTGTTTAATATTAGCTAATATTATTTAAATTATTGCATGACAAAATTACGGAGGTTATTTCCGTTTTTCATACTAATTTCAGTTTTTTTCAATATAACTAGAGTAATTGAATAGTCGTAAGATGTGTATATTTATAGATAACAAACAAAGATGAACTTTGTTTGTATTAAGTATTATATTTTATTAGACTACTATCAGACTTATTTCAGTTTTTTATTATAAAACGGAATTCCAAATAAAAATCTACGGTTTGGTTTTTAATAGGAAGTTTTACTTTCTTTTTTTTTGAAATTATTGTACGATAGTTAGTAGGTGATGGGGATGAAAACAAGAACAATTTTACCAGCAGATACTTATACAGTGATTAATAAAACAGTTATTCATGATTCTGATCGTAGTTTAATTAGTATGCTTTATCAACCTATTATTGGGTATACTGCGGTATCTTTATATTTTACTTTGTTAGATGATTTAGATAAATTTGAAGTTATGAGTCAAGACTTTACACATCATCATTTAATGGCAACAATGCAGTTAAAGTTAGATGATATTGTGGTTGCGCGAGAAAAGTTAGAAGCATGTGGACTTTTGAAGACTTATTTTAAAGCAGGAAATATTAATCAGTATGTATACTTGATTTATTCTCCTATGTCTGCTCATGATTTTTTAACGCATCCTATTTTAAATGTAGTTTTATATAATAATCTTGGTAAAAAAGAGTATGATAGAGTAGTTAGTTATTTTAAAATTCCCCATATTAATTTAAGTGATTATGAAGATGTGACGGCTAGATTTGATGAAGTATTTACTACGACTAGAGGTAATGTTTTTGAAGTTAATGAAGAAATTCGTAAGAGAAATGTTAATGTTCCGTTAGTTGATAAACAAATTGATTTTAATATGCTTATTTCTAGTATTCCGTCTAGTATGGTAAATGAACGATGCTTTTCTAAAGATGTTAAAGATTTAATTAATGCTTTAAGCTTTACCTATCATTTAGATACCTTAGCTATGCAGGGACTTGTTCGTGATTCATTGACAGAAAAGGGAATGATTAATAAAACATTACTTCGTAAAAGTTGTCGAGAATATTATCAGTTTGAGCATGCTGGTGATTTACCTACTGTTATTTATAATAAACAGCCAGAATATTTAAAGAAGCCGGAAGGGGACCATTCTAAATGGGCTAAAATGGTTTATGCTTTTGAAAATTTAACACCTTATCAGTTTTTAAAAGCCAAATATAAGGGGGCAGAACCTACGGATAGAGATAAGAGATTGATTGAGAATTTATTAATTGATCAAAAATTAAATCCTGGTGTTGTTAATGTATTAATTGCTTATGTTTTAAAAATTAATCATGAACAATTAAAAAAGAGTTATGTAGAAACGATTGCAGGTCAGTGGAAGAGGCTTAATATTGAAACGGTAGAAGATGCAATGAAAATTGCTGAAAAAGAGCACAAGAAGATGAAGAAAGTTTTAAATAAGGATAAACCTAGTAAAGCTTCTATTTCTAAGAAGGAAGCTACTGTTCCTGCCTGGTTTGATAAAGAGTTAAAGAGTGAAGAGACGACTCCTGAAGAGGAGGAAGAATTAAATCAAATTTTAAAGGAGCTTATCTAGGCAAATTTGCATTCTTTTTTTCTCTATGGTATAATTTATTTATATGTCATTTTCTATTATGCTTATTTCTTGCGTTATCTACTAATTTGTGTTATCATTGTATCGTAAGATTTTGCATAAAATATATAGGATGAAAAGGATGTTTATATGAATAGTTATATGGATGAAGAATTTGAAAGTATTATTAGTCCAATTCTTGAAATAGATGAATTTAATCAGTTAAAATATATTACTCATCATGGAATTACGAGATTTGATCACTCTATGAGAGTTGCTTATTTTTCTTATAAAGTTTGTAAAGCTTTACATTTAAATTATAAAGAAGTAACAGAAGCTGCTTTACTTCATGACTTTTTCTTTCATGAAGTAGAACATGAAAGTAAGACTGGTCGTTTACGACATCATCCAGATTATGCTGTTAAAAATGCTTCTAAATATTTTGATTTGACAGATCGACAAGTAGATATTATTCGTACCCATATGTTTCCAGTTACTTTTACGCCACCTAAATATTTAGAAAGTTGGATTGTTGACTTTTTAGATGATATTGCGGCTGTTTATGAAAAAGGGTATTGTATACATCATGAAGTTCGTATGACTATGGTTTTATTTATGTTTTTTGTTGTAAATTTTGTTAAAATGAGATAATTCCTTGATTATCTCTTTTTTTTATTTCTTATTTATGGTATAATTTTGCAAGAAAGAAGTGATAGTATGAAAAAAACATTTATTTTTGGTCATAAAAAGCCAGATTCTGATTCTGTTATGTCTGCTATAGGTCTTTCTTATTTGAAAAGAGAACTAGGGGAGAATACAGAACCAAGAATTTTAGGTAATGTGAATAAAGAGACAAAATATGCACTTGATTATTTTGGCTTAAAAGAACCTCTTTATTTAAACGATGTGAAGTTACAACTTAAAGATGTAAATTATCACAAGGGGTTTTTCATTCAGGATACAGATTCCATTTATGATGGATATCAGATGATGCTAAAAGAAGGATTAACAGGAATTCCAGTAGTTCAAAAAAAGAATACTTTTTTAGGACTAATTACAATTAAAGATTTATCTCATATTATAATTAATGCTAATTTTGAAGAGTTATTTACTTCTTATAGTAATATTATGAGAGTATTAAAAGGAGAAGAAATCTTAAAATTTGATGATGATTTGGTTGGTAATATTATTGTTGCTGCTTATCGTAGTACAACATTTATTAATAATGTTACTCTTACTCCTAATGATATTTTAATTGTTGGAGATCGTCATAGTGTTATTGAATATGCTGTAGAGTCTGGAGTTAAATTACTTATTATTTCTGGAGATTCAGAAATTAAAGAAAAGCATATTGAAATTGCCAGAAAGAATAAGGTAAATATTATTCGTACTCCATATGATTCTTATCATATAGCTAGACTTTTACCTCTTACAAATTATATTAAAACTATGATTCGTAGTTATAATCCAACAAAATTTGAGGAAAGTGAGTATGTAGATACCGTTTTAGATATTAATAATAAACTTAAACATACAAATTATCCAGTTGTTAATAAGAAGAATCAATGCTTAGGATTACTTAGAATTACAGATTTAAATGATAAGAGTCCTAAAAATGTTATTTTGGTTGATCATAATGAAAAGCTTCAAAGTGTTGAAGGATTAGATGAAGCTAATATTTTAGAGATTTTTGATCATCATAATTTAGGTAATATTACAACAAATACACCAATTAATTTTAGAAATATGGCTGTTGGTAGTACTTGTACGATTGTTTATACTTTATATAAAGAACGTGGAGTAGAAATTCCTAAAGAAATTGCGGGTGCTTTACTTTCTGGTATTTTATCTGATACTTTGATTTTACGAAGTCCAACGGCAACGGATAAAGATAGAGAAGCTGTAATGGAACTTTCTAAAATAGCACAAGTTGATTATCAAGAGTATGGTATGAATATGTTAAAGGCTGGTACTTCTTTAGAAGGTATGAGTAAAGAAGATGTATTATATAATGACTTTAAATTATATACTGTTAATGAGAAGACTTTTGCTATTGGACAATTCTTTACTATGAATTTTGAAGAAATGAAAAAAGAGTTAGATGGTTATGTTCATACTTTAGATGAAGTAGCAGAAGCTAATCACTATGATTTTGTAGCTTTATATGTAACAGATATTATATTAAATGGTAGTTATGTTATCTTTAATACTAAAGCACAAAATATTGTTGATGTAATTTATGGTAAAGAAAATCTTCCTGAGGGATATTTTGTTGAAAATTGTGTTTCTCGTAAAAAGCATGTTGTTCCTCTTATTATGGAAATATTTGAAAATTAATTAAGGAGAATTATACGTTTATGAAAAATAAAATAGTTTTAATGATTAAAGGGTTCTTGTTCGGTATTGCTAATATTATTCCTGGAGTTAGTGGAGGAACGTTAGCACTTACTATGGGGGTTTATGAAGATTTGATTGAGTCTATTAGTCATTTCTTTAAAGATGTAAAAAAAAGTTTAAAATTTTTATGTGTTTTTGGTCTTGGAGCCATCTTATCTATTTTACTTATGAGTAAAGTAATCAGTCTTTCTTTAGATAAATTCCCATTTCCTACTACTTTATTTTTTGTAGGCTTAATTATAGGGGGTATTCCTTTATTAACTAGAAAGGTTCGTAAGAATAAAGTAAAACCTTTTAATGTACTTTTATTCTTAATTACTTTTGGTGTTGTTATTGGTATGGCTTTTATGCAAGAAGGTAATAATGTCGTATCTTTATCTAATGTTACTCCTTGGATGATGTTTTTGTTATTTATTGTTGGAATGGTAGCAGCTGCGACTATGGTTATTCCTGGAGTTAGTGGATCTTTTGTATTAATGCTTTTAGGTTTTTATAAACCAGTTGTTAATACTGTTAGTCAATTAACTGATTTTTCAATGCTTGGTCATAATTTACTTGTTTTAGTTCCTTTTGGAATTGGTGTTTTATTGGGTATTGTATTGATTGCTAAATTAATTGAATTCTTATTTAATAAGTATGAATTATCTACTTATTATGCTATTTTAGGATTTTTAATTGCTAGTATCTTTACTCTTTGTGCAACATTATTTGGAGTGGATTTTTCTAATATCGAAGTTGTTGTTGGAGTAGTATTATTTGTGATTGCCGCTGTTATTGGCTATAAGTTAGGAGATGCGTAATGAATATTTTTGAAGTTTTTATTCTTGGATTTATTCAAGGAGTTGCTGAATTTTTACCAATATCTTCTTCAGCACATTTAATTATTTTTAGAGATGTTTTTGGTATTGGGGCAGGAATGAGTAGTAATATGGAACTTACTTTTGATATTGCTCTTCATTTTGGTACATTACTTGCTATTTTAGTTTTCTTCTTCTGGGATTTTATGAAAATGTTAGAAAAGGGATTTACTAAAGGAGTAAAAGATGATGATGGTAAACTTCTTTGGTATTTAGTTGCTGCTACGATTCCAGCGGCAATTGTGGGAGTTTTATTTGAAGATGTCATAGAAAATATGGTGCGCTCTAATTATGTTGTTATTGCACTTGCTCTTGCTATTATGGGTGTTATTATTTATTTAGCTGATAAATATAGTAAACAAAGTAAAAATGTTAAACAAATGACTTTAAAAGATGCAATAATTATTGGTTGTAGTCAAGTCTTTGCTTTAATTCCTGGGTTTTCTCGTAGTGGTACGACGATTGCTACTGGTAGAATTTTAGGACTTGATCGTGAAAGTGCAGCTAAGTTTTCATTCTTCTTAAGTGCTCCTGTTGTTTTAGGGGCTGTGGTATTACAACTTATTAAAGGAAGTGTTTGGAGTGTTATTCTTGCTAATCTAAGTACCTTTATTTTTGGTATTTTAGTATCCTTTATTATTGGTCTTTTATGTATTAAGTATTTACTTAAGTATTTACAAAAACATAATTTTAAAATTTTTATGATTTACAGAGTATTATTAGCTATCGTTGTTTTAGTATATATATTTATAAGATAGGTGAGATAGATGAGAATTGAATGGATTGGATTATTAGTTACTTTATTACTTGGATTGTTTGTTTTGGTTGGAGCGATGGTTGCTTTTCTAGCAAAAAAGAAAGGACAAATTACAGATTTTTCTTTAGGACTAGCTTTTAGTGTTATTATCATGTTAATTATTTTAGATTTGATTCCAGATATTATTGAACATTTAGGGCTTCGTTATATTTGGTTATTCTTTATTTTTGTTATTGTTGGTTATGGGATATTACGTGGTCTTGACTATTTTATTCCTGATCACCATGAAGATGCTCATATGACAAAGAATGAATCTAATAATAATTTAGCTCATATTGGTATTATTTCTTCTGTTGCTCTTATCATTCATAATGTTGTTGAAGGTATGGCTGTTTATTCTACGGTATTAAGTAGTGTTAGTACAGGATTAATTCTTGCTATTGGAATTGGTTTTCATAATTTACCTTTAGGTATGGTAATCGCAACTACTTTTTATCAAGGAAATCAGAAGAGTTATAAGGTTTGGTTATCTATCGGTGGTGTTGCGTTTTCTACTTTACTTGGTGGTATTTTATCCTTCTTTTTAAATAATCATATGGTTCCTGAAGCAGTACTTGGAAGTTTATTATCCCTTACTTTAGGAATGCTTATCTTCATTTTATTCTCTGAATTATTACCTAGAATTCGTCATAGTAAATTTCATAAAGAAAGAAATATTGGACTTGCTATTGGTTTTCTTATTATGATGGTATCTTTACTTATTTAGGAGATTTCTATGTTATATGTATTTAATTTTTGGTTTCTTTTATTTTTACTTTATTCATTTTTTGGATATATTGCAGAACTTATTTCGTGTAGTATAAGGCTAAAAAAGATTGTTTTAAACCGTGGCTTTTTAATAGGACCATATTTACCAATTTATGGTGTTGGTTCCTTAATTATGGTTTGGTTTTTATCTCGTTATGAAGATGATTTATTAGTTTTATTTATTATGGGTGCATTTTATTGTACTTTACTTGAATATCTTACTAGTCTCATTATGGAAAAGATATTTAAACTTCGTTGGTGGGATTATTCTAATCGTAAATTAAATTTAAATGGACGAGTTTGCTTATCTAATGCTATTTTATTTGGTCTTGGTGGAATTGTTGTCGTTAGAATCATTCATCCATTTTTATCATGGATTGTTTATTTATTACCTAATTATGTTACGATTTGGTTAGGAATTTTCTTATTTATTATTTTTGTTTTGGATGTAATTGAGTCTTGTTATATTACAGCTAGACTTAAGATTAATTTTACAAAATATATGCATAAAGATGCAACATCTAAGGTTAAGCAAGAAGTTTTAGGGGCTATTCGTAAGAATACGTTATTAACTTCTCGTTTACTTAGAGCTTTCCCAAGTGCTACTTATAGTGCTAATAAGAAATTTAAAGAATTCTTAGAGTTATTTAATAATACTAAAAGAGATGTAAAAATACAAAAATTAAAAAAGAAAATTAAAAAAGAAAAAATGAAATAACATCGATTATTATCGATGTTTTTTTGTTTGTATGTTATACTATTATTATCATAGGAGGTTAATATGAAGTATAAAGAGAATATTAATAAGAATATATTTAGAGGCTATGATATTAGAGGAATTTATCCTAGTGAATTAGACGAAGATACAGCATATACTGTTGGTCTTGGCTTTGGTAGTTATATTCGAGAACTTGGTAAGAAAAAATGCGTTGTTGGACATGATAATAGATTAAGTAGCCCTATTTTATATGAGGCATTAATTGAAGGAATTTTATCTACAGGAATTGATGTTATTTCTTTAGGATTATGTACGACTCCAATGTATTATTATGCTTGTATTCAATTAAAAGTATATAGTGGAGTAATGGTTACTGCTTCTCATAATCCAAAAGATGATAATGGTTTTAAATTTGCTTTTGATGAAAGAGGTAATTGTAAAGGTCAAGAAATTCAAGACTTTTTAGCTTATATTTTAAAAAGAAAGTTTTATACTGGTCATGGTAGGGTGACATCTTATAATATTGTTCCAGAATATATGGAATTATTTAAAAATAGTCTTTCTTTTGGTAATCGTCGCGTTAAAGTTGTGATTGATCCTGGAAATGGTACAACAAGTATTATTGCTGAAAAATTATATCGAATGTTTCCTATTGATTTAATTGTTATTAATGGGAAAAGCGATGGAAGTTTTCCTAATCATCATCCAGATCCTTGCGTTGAAGATAATTTAAAACAGTTGAAGGAAAAAGTAGTAGAAGTTAATGCGGATATTGGACTTGGTTTTGATGGCGACGGGGATCGTATGGGATTAGTTACTAATTCTGGTAGATTTTTACCTACAGATCTTTATATGATTTTAATTATTCGTGATATTATTTCTAAAGTAGATAAAAAAGAATTTTTATATGATGTTAAGTGTTCTAAAGCTTTAGAGGATGAAATTGAACGTTTGGGGGGAAAAGGTATTTGTTATCGTACGGGTAACTCTTATACAAAAGCAGCAGTTAGAGACTTTGACTTAGCTTTTGGTGGAGAGTTGTCTGGTCATGTTTATTTTAGAGATCGTTTTCCAGGCTTTGATTCTGGACTGTATGCTGGACTTCGTATGGTTGAGATTTTATCACATACAACAAAGAGTTTAGATGAACTTGCAGAAGGAATTCCTGTCTATTATTCTACTCCTGAATTAAAAATTGCCACTAATGATGATATTAAGTTTAGTATTATTCAGAAAGTTGCAGATTATGCTAAAAATTGTGGATATCATTATTTAGATATTGATGGGGTAAAGATTTTATTTGATGACGGCTGGGCTTTAGTTAGAGCTAGTAATACAGGGCCTAATATTACAGTGAGGTTCGAAGCTAATACCAAGGACAGATTAGAAATAATAAAAAAGGAATTTATGGATTTATTAAATAGATTAATGTAAATTGAAAAATGGTGAAATGAAAAATATAATAATTTATTAAAGTAGTTATATACATAGTGGTTGACACTATGTATTTTTTTTCCTAATAATTTACTTGTTTCTATATTTTTAATATGATATATTTTTATTGACGTTTTCGAATATTGCATATGGTTTTCTTATGTGATTTTTTCGTGCTTCTTAGTTTTTATGGAATAAGGAGGTACTATGGGAATATCTAAAATTGAATTTGATAAGGAAAAAATGATTCTTTCTAAGGTTAAAGATTTATTAGGAAGTACTTTAGAAGAATTAGGTCAGGATGTATATCAAGACGAAGAGGATTTTACTGAGTTTAAAAAAATGATGTGGGAAAATTCTAGTAGTTTTGATAGTGGTGAAAGAGAACAGGTAATGGCTGCTACTGATCAAGAGGCTGAGAGAATTTTACAAAGAAGAGCTTATTTCAAAAGATTGAATCAAATTAAAAATAAGCCTTATTTTGCATCTATTGTCTTTAAAGATAATTATGGTAAAGTTTGGAATATTTATATTTCTTTAACTTATTTAAAAGATAAAGATTTTAATAATATTTTATATGATTGGAGAAGTCCAATATGTAGTTTATTTTATGATTATGAAGTTGGACCTTGTTTTTATGTAGCTCCTGAAGGAGAAATTCATGGAGAATTAAAGAGAAAAAGACAATATAAGATTGAAAATTGTGAATTGATTGGAGTTTTTGATAATTCATTAAATATCGACGATGAAGTTTTACAAGAAGTTTTAGCTAATGAATCTAGTGATAAAATGAAAAATGTTGTTAATACAATTCAACAAGAACAAAATCAGGTCATTCGTAATTTGGAAGACCATAATTTAATTGTTCAAGGAATTGCTGGTTCTGGTAAAACAACAGTTGCTTTACATAGAATTGCTTTTTTACTTTATCGTCTTAAAAATTTATCTAGTAATAATATTTTAATTTTTTCTCCTAATCCTATTTTTACAGAATATATTTCTGATGTTTTACCTTCATTAGGAGAAAATAATACATTACAAACAACTTTTAATGATTATTTATCTTTTAGTATTACAGAATATAAAGATGTAGAAGCTTTTACTGATTTTGTTGCTAGATACTATACTTATCAGGTGGCTAATGTAGAACTTATTCAATATAAACAAAGTGATGCTATTATTCGTGATGTTGATGCTTACTTAAAAGATTATGTTAGGAATGCTTGTTTTCTTGATTCCTTTGTTGAAGGAGAAATTCATAAAGTTGATCAAGATGAAATTAATCATTTACTTCATTATAAGTATGACCGCCTTCCTTTATTTGAAAGGGTAGAAGAGATTAGTAAAAGATTATCTGCTCAGTTTTATGAAGGAAGTGGTAAAAAGACTAGTACTTTTCGTAAATTATTAAAAGAACATGCTAATTTTAAACGAGATTTTAAACAGATTTATAAAAGATTTTATTTAAGTCCTTATTGTAAAGTAAGTTTAACAGAAAGAGAAATTGATTCTTTTATTAAAAGAAAAGTTATTTATTATGAAGATGCTTTATTATTTAGTTATATGAAAGGGGTTTTGGATGGCTTTCCATATGAGAGTCAGATTAAACAAGTAGTTATTGATGAAGCTCAAGACTATAATAAATTACAGTATATAATTATATCTCGTATTTTTGCTAAAGCAGATTTTACTATTTTGGGTGATGTTAATCAAAATATTAATCCTTATTATCATTATCAATCTTTAGAGGAGTTATCTCCTTTATTTAAAAATGATAGTAAGTATATTGAACTTTTAAAAACTTATCGTTCTTCTCCTGAGATTATTGATTATACTAACAAAATATTAAATTTACATCATGTTAATGCTATTCGTAAAGATAATCATAAACCAGTTGTTTTTAGAAAAAAATTAGTAAATTTAAAAGAACAGTTATTAGAAGATATTCATACTTTGACGCAGGAATATAGTAGTGTTGCGATTATTACAAAAGATGATCAGGAAGCAGTAAAACTTTATCAATTAATTAAAGAGGATACTCCTGTTTCTTATATTAATTTAAATGTTAAAAACTTTAAGAGAGATTTAGTTTTACTTCCTGCTTATTTAGCCAAGGGTCTAGAATTTGATTCGGTTATATTGTATAATGATCGTAATAATTCTTATAGAGTAAATGAAAGAAATTTATTATATGTTGCTTGTACTAGAGCACAGCATGAACTTTATATTTATAATTAAGGAGTGAGTGTTATGTTTAAAGAATTTTTTTCCGGGGTTCAAGAAAAATATAAAAAAATGCAGGAAGAGGATGCTAAATATCGGGAGTTATTGGAAAAAGCTACGGTTTTACCAGCTTTTTATTCTCTTCCTGAAATTGATAAGAAAAAAATAACGATAAGTCCTAAACTTTTATTGGATTTATGTCCTGATTTAAATGAACAAGATGCTTTTATTATACGAGGAGTTATTCCTGTTGATGAAGTGTGTCTTCATTGTTTATATGCTACTGAGTGTAAAACGGGAGTTAAATTTTATTTTGTTGCAACTACTAAATATTTGTGGTTGATTCATTCTAAGGGATATTTAAAATATCAATATGATGGATTTGTTCCCACTTTAATTAAGAGTAGTTTTATGAGTCAAACTTTTTGGATGGGGAATATGCTTTTTACTATTAATGGAGTTCAAGATAATATTCAACCTTTTATTATGTTGCTTCAAGATTCTAATTATCGAGTAGAAAAAATAAAAAAAGAGTTAGAAATCTTTTGTAATACAATACCAAGAATTTTTTATTTAAATTCCTTATCTTCTGGTATTAGTATTGGAGTAAATAATGAGATTGTTTTTCATACTAAGAATTTTCATTATAAGTATTTCATTCAAGATATTGTAAATTATGAATTGTTACTTGATGATATGATAGTAAGAGAGAAGAAAAGTCATCGTAAAACATCTCTTACTGCTAATAAGAATGGCTGCTACGAAATGGTTTTAAGAGTAACTACTAAAGATCAACAGTTTATACTACCAATTATTGAAAAGACGGCATTTATGACAATGTATGCTTCTACTACAGAAGTTTTTAGACAAGGTAGGGGATTTGCTGATACTATTATTAATGTATTAGATGATTTAGATGAGAAAATGTTAAATGGTACTTTGTGACACAAAAAAAGCTTTTTTATAAAAGCTTTTATTTTTTTATGCTTTCATATGGAATTCTAAAGTAGAAACAAGAACCTTTATCTTTTTGTGAAGTAACTCCAAAACTATAATTATGTAATTGTAAAGCATTTTTTACAATTGATAGTCCTAGACCGGTTCCCACTAGGTTTCTTTTATGTTTCTTTTTGTTTTTATAATATTTATCCCAGATATAAGGTAGGTCTTCATCTTTAATACCTTTTCCAGTGTCTTTAATTTCTACTAAGATATCTTTTTCTTCTTTTATAACATTAATAATTACTTTATTATCTTCTCCAGTATAATTAATGGCATTATTAATTAAGTTATAAATTACTTGTTGCATTTTCTTTTGATCGGCATTTATTATTATTTCTTTTTCTTGATGGTTAAATTCAAATTTGTAGTTTTCTGTTTCTTGTAATACTTTATAACGATGAATAATATCTTTAGTTAAACTAATTAAGTCAAAGTCTTTTTTATCTAATTCATTAATGTTTGATTGCATACTAGATAATTCTAGAATGTCATTTACTAAAATTGTTAGACGATCTACTTCACTAATGATAATATCCATATCTTCTTTTTGCTTCTTTTTATCTTTACTGTGGAGGTCTCGGCTCATTTCTGCATAGGCTTTAATCATTGTTAATGGAGTTTTTAAATCATGTGATACATTGGCCATTAAGTCTTGCCTTAATTCATCTGTTTTGGTTAATTCATCTCTTGCGTAATTTAGAGTATGAGCTAGTTGGTTTAATTCATTAATATCTTCTTCTGATTTAAAAGAAACTTGAAATTGTCCTTGGGCTAATTTTTTCGCAGCTTTATTCATTTCAACAATTGGTTGTGAAATGTGGTGAGATATGAAATAAGATATAATAAATGATAAAATTAAAACTAGAATAGTTACAAAGATTAATTGACTTTGTAAAATATCTACTGTACCATCAATTGGATCCATCGAAGTATTGATAAAAGCATAGTTTTCAGAATCTAATTTAATTGCTTGTATTAGAGTACGGTTTTCAAACATTGGGTTAATTAATTCATAGGTTTGTCTTATTTTATTACTTTTAATAAAGTTTTTTTTGTATTCTAAGTTTTGTTCTTTTCCTGAGACACAACCTTTTCCAAAATACATAGAAGAATATATTGTATTTACTTTTTCATTAACTATTTCCACACAGACACTTTTATTCATTGCTTCTTTATCAATGATGTCTGCGATATTTTTATTATCTTTGTATTTTTCTATAACGTTTGCTACTTCAGCGATGTCTTTCGTTTTACTTATTCTATAAAATTGATTCAAAAAAAGAACTTGGAATGTCCATAGGAATCCCAATATTAATAGTGAAAATATTAAAAAGTATTGCCATATCTTGATATGTAGACTATTTTTCTTCATCGTCTTCAATAAATTTATAACCTGTTCCTCTAACAGTTACAATATGATTTCTATACTTACCTAAATTATTACGGAGCATTTTAATATGGGTATCTACGGTACGATCATCACCAAAGAAGTCGTAGCCCCATAATTTAGATAGTAATTGTTCTCTTGAAATGGCAATTCCTTTATTTTTAATTAAATAGGTAAGGATTTCAAATTCTTTCGGAGTAATATTTATTAGTTTATTATCGATTTTTAATGTATGTGCGGAAAAATTAAGTTCGAGAGTATTGAGTTTATATATATTGGGTAAATTTTGATTAGCGCGGTTATAAATAGCTTTAATACGGGCTATTAACTCTTTTGGTGAGAATGGTTTCGTTAAATAGTCGTCAATTCCTAATTCAAATCCACGAAGTTTATCTACTTCTTCTCCTCTTGCTGATAGCACAAGAGTAGGGATTCTTTTTTCTTTAGGAAGTTCTTCTAACATTGTATAACCGTCCATTTCTGGCATCATAATATCTAATACCATAAAATCATAAGTATTATTTTGAAGCTTTTGTAATGCTTCTTTTCCGCTTCCTGCTTCATCGGTAGTAAATTGGTTAGCAGCACAGTATTCTTTAATGACTTCACGAATCATTCGTTCATCATCAACAACTAATATTTTCATTTGAAATCCCTTCCTGCATACATATTATACTAAATATTGTGTAAATTGCGTGAAAATTCACTTTTTTTGCAAAAAAATTCCTTTATTATATAATAATTTTCATAGGTGAGAAAAATGTTAGATAAAGATAAGTTAGAAGGTTTAAGAAATCAATATTATCAGGGTTTGTGTGATTTGCAGAATGAAGAAGATTTTGTTTCTTATTTACCTAGTCCTAATTATCCTTCTTTCTTTTCGTTGATGAGTGGTTTACTTCAGCAATTTATGGAAGATAGAGATAGTCTTTTTGAACTTCATACTGATGACATTGAAGTCCTTAATGAAATAGATTTATTAAATCGTAAAATTACTCTTTGTGAAGGAAAAATAAAAGAAGTAGAAATGAAGAATAGTGTTTTAAATATTGAGGATAGTAAGGAAGTTAAAAGGCACCTTATTTTTGCTACTACGGTAAGTGGGATTCCTTTTATTCAAAGAGATCTTAAAAACACACCTGAAGAGTATTATGATAGGTTTATAGATTCTCTTAATCAATTAGAGTTTGGAGAATTAAATACTAATATTGAAAAGTCTAAGCAATTGATTGCGTTGGGTGATGTTTCGGAAATTAAGCGCTTGGTTTTCGCTTAGTATATCGCTTTCTTTCTTCTGATACTGTATATGTTATGCTTGCTTTCCTTAAGAAAAAGGATAATGGTAATGGTTATAGAAATAATATAAGAGTTAGAGATAAAAATACTATAGAACAGTGCCGTTCATTTGAGGATGCAATGGAAAATTCTATGAAAAAAGAATTACTTATTATGGAGCATGAAGAAATGGAAAAGGAATTAATTAGTTTTTTGGAAGAAAAAAGGAGAGGACATAAAGATGGAAAAAGTCTATAAAAAAGAGTTTACAACAAAGCAGCTGTTAAAAAATGCTTCTGGTCTTAGAAAACTAGAAAGAACATATTTAGATTATTCTCAAGCGATTCTTCATAGTCTTTCTTTTGATACTTCTATAATTAGTCCTTTACTTAGAAATCTTAATATGTCGGAAGAAGAATTATTTCAAAGATTAAGTGGGAGTATTTCTTCTAATATTAGTTTTTTTGATCAAAGTCTTAGTTTCATCTATCAATATTTGGATGAAAAAAATGATTATAAGATTAAATAGTAAGATATTTTCTTACTTTTTTTATGGAATAAAAGGTTACTGCTAATACATTGAGAGATATAGCAATTAAAAGACCCCATAAACCAATTTTTAATAATGATAATATGACTAAAAAACTTGATCTGATGATGACACCAATTGTTGTTGCTGTCATAGCGTCTTTACTTTTTCCCATGGCATCTAAGGCAGATGATAGAGGTGACTGAATATATTGAAATAGGCAAATAGGGGCAAGAAAACGAATATATTTTATTCCTTCTGAGGTGTGATAGATTAAGTTTAGAGGAATTTGTGGAGCTAAAATAAAAAATAGGGTAATAGGTATTCCTATTATTAATGAATAAGTAATAGCTTGCTTTATTTTTCTTTTTACATATCCATAATTTTTCCTTGCATATTCTCTAGATACTACTGGGAGTAGGGCTTGAGATATGGCCATAGTAAAAAAAGAGGGTAGTAATAATAATGGCATAACATAACCAGATAATATTCCATATTCTGTTGTTATAAATTTAGAGGGGTAGTTACAATAAAGAAGCGTTGTTGTTAATAGAATAGGTTCTAAAAAATAGCCAATACTTCCGATGAGTCTTCCTGTAGTATTTGGAATTCCTATAGATAATGATTCTTTCATATAGTCTTTTTTTGGTATTAAATATTCCTTTTTTATTTCAATTTTTTTAGGTAAAAATAAAATTAATATCAGAATAGATGATGCTTCACTAATCACATTTGATAAAATAATATAACAGACTGCATACTCTAATCCTTTTGGTAAAAAGAAGGGTATTCCAATAATCATTAAACTTAGTCTTACAATATCTTCCACAAGATTTGATATAACGTGGGGCATCATTTTTTCTTTTCCAAAGAAATAGCTTCTACAAATACTAGATAAACTAGTAAAGGGAATAACAACTGCAATTGCTAATATGGGAAGATAACATCTAGAGTCATGAAGAAGAGTTGTTGCTAAAAATGGGGCTATTAAGATAATGGTAATGATTAATATTAAATTAATTACAATAGAAATAGGTAAAATAGAAAAGAATAGTTTGATATTATTTTTTCTTTTTTCAGCAACTAATTTTGATAGGGCAGTAGGAAGACCAAATTGTCCAATGCCAATAAATAATGAAAAAGTGGGGAGAACCATCATATATAGTCCTAGGCCTTCTGTTCCTATTAATCTACTCATTATTATTTTTATTAACATTCCTAATACTTTTGTTAACATACCACCTACTAATAATATAACAACTGATTTCATAAATTTTTCTTTCATGGTACCAGTATATGTTAAAAAAATTTTTCTATTAAATGTATAAAAATACTTTTATTTTTTTTAATTTATGGTATGATTAGTATGAAGATAATTTTATTACTTGGTGTAAATAATTGTCAATCGAACAATTGTCAAAAAGTGTAAATTATTTTTGTCAATAAAACTAAAAATAGAAGAAATTTATAATTAAGTCTTTCTTCTTTTTTATGGGATATGATAGACTAGTTTTGAGGTGGAGATAGTATGAACGGATTAATCGATTTTTTAACGACAGAGGAAATGATAGTGGTGTATTTATTGATAGGGATTGCATCCGTTTTATATTTTATTATATATATTTTTGATAAGACTTATTATAAGAGAAAGCAACGTCAAAATACTAAAGAATTAAATAAGATTGTGGAAGACTCTCCTGTTTTTGATTCAAAGAAAGAAGAAGTACCTGTTTTAAGTATTGTTCCTGATACAAAGGTTGTGGATACTCCTGTAATTGTTGAAAGTGTGAAAGAAGAAGTTAGTACTCCTGCTGTTCCTATTCTTTCTGTTACACCAGAAGAAGTTGTTAGTGAAGCTAAAAAAGAAGTAGTACCAGTAATAGAAAAGAAAGAAGAATCTCCAAAGATAGTACCAGTTACTTCTACTCCTGTTGCTGAAAAAGTACAGACTGTTCCTAAAAAAGAAGAAGAATTACAATATACTAGTATTGAGCCAGATCCAAGTGAAGCACAAAAAGAATTAATGAAATTAACAGAGACTTTACAACAAGCTGAAGAAGAAGTTAAGAATATAGATTTAACTGCTTTTGAAGAAGAACAGGAACAAAATGCTATTATTAGTTTAGATGAATTAATGAAAAGAAATAAAGCTTTATATGAAAGTGGACAGTTAGAAAAACTTGATGATGAAGGTAATGAACCAATTAGTTTACAAGATTTAGAAGCTAGAATGAATGCTACTAAAGTAAAAGAAGAGCCAGTAATTATAGAAGCTAATAATGATAATCCAGTGATTGTTGACGAAGTACCTAAAGTTAGTATTCCTAAAGTAGAAGAAGCTCCAAGACCTATTTATCAAGAACATAAGAAATTTAAGAGTAGTCCGGTTATTTCTCCTGTATTTGGAATTGAAAAACCAGAAGTTCATACTTCTTCAGATATAGAACTTGAAAATACGGCAAATTATGAAAAATTAGATGAAGAAATTAGAAAAACAAATGAATTTTTAATGACTTTAAAAGAATTACAGAAAAAGTTAGATTAAATTTTAAATTTAAGCTCTTTGAGAGCTTTTTTTCTTGGTTGTAAAAGTTATTATATTATGGTATAATTTGTAGACGAAAAGGACTGTTGTCTATGAAGAAAAAGTATTTAGATATTATTATTGCTTTTTTCCTTTTTGGTATTATGATATTACTTATTCTTTTATTGTGGACAGTGAAAAATCAAGAAGAAAAAAAGACAGTAACGTCTTATCCGGAAGAGAAAAATGCTAAAAGTACGAAGAACAGTTCATCTAAAACTTTATTTACTGATACGAAAGAAGCTAAAAGTGAAGATGAAGTTGTTTCTTATGTAGAAGAAATAAATCAAGATGTAGAACAATTATCAAATTCTAAAGATGGTAAAAATATTAAAGAAAAGTTGGAAGATACCTTTATTACTTTTACTGATTTTATATTCTATGGTGGTACGATTAAAGGAGTTACTTTTCAAGAATTAACTTTAGATGCTAAAAATACGGTTTTAGATCTTTATTATAAGTTAGATAAAACTATTGAAAGTAAGTATCCTAATTATAAAGAAACTATTCAGTCTACGACTGAGAATAGTTATACTACTGCAATGGAAAAAGCAAAAGAGTTAAAAGATAGTCTTATTACTAATTATAAAGAAACAGTAGGAGAAGATACATATCATTCTGTTGTAAGTGATTATGAAAGTAATAAAGATAGATTAAAAGATTCTTATCAACCATATTTAGATAAAGGAAAAGATATTATTGATCAAGGAAAAGAAGCTATTTCTGATGGTATTGATCAACTAGATACTTGGTATCAAAATTTTAAAGAAAGTAGGGAGTAATTTGCGAACAGTTGGAGTTTTAACATTGGGATGTAAGGTAAATACTTATGAAAGTGAATATATTATTCATTTATTAAAAGAACATAATTATATTATTAAAGATTTTGATGATATTTGTGATGTTTATATTATTAATACTTGTACAGTTACGAATACTAGTGATATTAAATCAAGAAAAATGATTAGAAAAGCGATTCGTAGGAATCCTCAAGCTTGTGTTGTTGCGATGGGATGTTTTATTGAAGCTAATAAAGATTTTTCTATTCCAGGCCTTGATATTATTATTGGTAATAAAGATAAATCTAAAATTATAGAACTTTTAGATGAATGGTTTCAAAAAAGAAAAGATATACGTAGGTTATATTCTTCTCTTCCAAGAGAGTTTGAAGATATGTATATTAGTGAATTTCCTGGTCGTACTAGGGCATTTGTTAAAATACAAGACGGGTGTGAAAATTTTTGCTCCTATTGTATTATTCCTTATGTTCGTGGAAAATGTCGTAGTAAAAAGAAAGAAGACGTTGTCAGTGAAATTACTAGTTTAGTAAAGCATGGTTATCAAGAAGTTGTTTTAACTGGTATTCATACTGGTAATTATGGAGTGGATTTAGATACTAATTTTAGTGAACTTTTAAAAGAAATTTGTGCTATTCCTGGTTTAAAAAGATTAAGAATTTCTTCTATTGAAATTACAGAATTAACAGATTCTGTTTTAGAAGTTATTAAAGACCATTCTATTATTGTTAATCATATGCATATTCCTCTACAAGCTGGTAGTAATCATGTTTTAAAGTTAATGAATCGAAAATATGATTTGGATTATTTCTTTCATAAAATAGAAGACATTCGTAAAATACGTCCTCATATGGCTATTACAACAGACGTAATTGTTGGTTTTCCAGGAGAAAGTGAAGAGGATTTTCAAGAGACTTTAGATGTTTGTAGAAAATTAGGATTTGCTAAAATCCATGTTTTCCCATATAGTGAAAGAAAAGGTACCAAAGCTATGGAATTACCTGATCATATTGATCCGGCAGTAAAGAAGGAAAGAGCTAGAAGACTTTTAGCTTTATCTAAAGAGTTAGAATGTAATTATTATCAGTCTTTTGTTGGTAAAGAAGTAGTGGTTTTAGTAGAAGAACATAAAGATAGAAAAAGTTTTGGACATACAGATACGTATTTACATGTACAAATTCCTAAAATAATAGATAGAAATACATTTGTTACTGTAAAAGTTATTGATGTATGCTATCCTTATTGTATAGGAGAAGTTATAGAAAAGTAGGAGGAATTTATGGATATCTATATCAAAGGTCATTATCAAAAAAGTATTTATCAAAATAGTAATGGTTATCATGTTGGACTATTTAAAGTTAAAGAAACAAATAGTCAAGAACTTACTACTTTTTTGGATAAAACGATTCCTTTTACAGGATATTTTCATGAATTAAATGATGTAGATACCTATCTTTTTTTTGGAAAAATGGTAGAACATCCTAAATATGGATTGCAGTTTGCTGTATCTAACTATGAAAGATGTAAGCCAGAAGAAAAAGATGCTATTGTAGATTTTTTGACGAGTGGACTTTTTAAAGGGATAGGTGAGAAGAAAGCTAAAGCCATTGTTAGTGTTTTAGGAAAAGATACGTTATCTATTATTTTGGAACATCCTGATAATTTAATTTTAATACCTGGTATTACTAAAGCTAATATTGATACGTTACATAATAAGTTAAAAGAATATGAATCTAGTTATGAAACAGTTTTATATCTTTCTAATTTAGGCTTTTCTACAAAAGATGCGATGATTATTTATAATCATTATAAAGAAAGTACGAAACAAATTATAGATAAAGATATTTATCAAATTATTTATGATATTTATGGAATGGGTTTTAGAAAGATTGACCGGGTTGCTTTAAAAAGTGGAATTAAGAAGGATGCTTTTATTCGAGTTCGGGCTTCTATTTTATATATTATGGAAGAAGTTAGTAATACTTATGGACATAGTTATTTTTACTATGATGAAATATTTGAGTATTTGCCTAGAGTGTTATTAGTTTCTATTTCGGATACTGATTATCAAAAAGCTATGGAGTCTTTAATTCAAGACTTGATGATTGTTCATGTAGAAGATAGATACTATTTAAAAGAAATGTATGAAGCCGAGTGTTTGATTGTTAAAAGATTTCGCTTACTTGGAAGAAAAGAAGAAGAAAGTTTTCAGCATTTGGATTCAAAGTTTACAGAAATGGAACAAGTTTTTGGAATTTCTTATAATGAAGAACAGAAGAAGGCTATTATTGATAGTATTGTAAAGAATTTTTTAATTATTACAGGTGGTCCTGGTACTGGTAAAACTACCATTATGAAAGGGATTATTGAATTATATAAAGAAGTTCATAAACTTAGTTATGATAAACTTGCTGAAAAAGTAGTTTTACTAGCACCTACAGGAAGAGCTGCGAAGAGAATGAGTGAAGCTACATTAATGCCTGCTTCTACTATTCATAGGTTTTTAAAATGGCAAAAAGAGACTAATAAATTTCAAGTAAATGAGTATCATAAAAGTAAGGCAGAAGTTGTTATTTTAGATGAAGCTAGTATGGTAGATACTTTACTTATGGCTAGTTTATTACGAGGAATTTCTGTCAATTGCAAAGTGATTATGGTAGGAGATAGTTATCAACTTCCATCCGTTGGGCCAGGACAAGTTTTACATGATTTAATAGAAAGCAAAACTTTACCAGTTGTGGAATTAAAAGAGTTGTATCGACAAGGAAAAGATTCTAACATTTTACAATTAGCTTATGATATTCGACATGGTAATGTTTTAGATCATGTTTTTAATAAGGATGAAGATTTAACTTTTATAGAATGTCCTGATAATCAAGTGATTTCTAATTTGATGGATGTATGTGCTACTTTTAAAGATTTATCTTATAAAAAATTCCAAGTGTTAGCTCCTATGTATAAAACTAGATATGGTATAGATATTATTAATGAAAAATTACAAACTATTTTTAATCCTAAAGATGCTAGTAAAAAAGAATTAGTAATTGGTGATGTTACTTTTCGTGAGGGAGATAAAGTCATTGAACTTAATAATATGCCAGATGAAAATATTTATAATGGTGATATTGGTATTATAGAGAGAATTGTTACCCAACCTAGTAAGAAAATCATTATTGATTTTGATGGTAACGAAGTAACTTTTACGGCTAGTAATTTTAATAAATTTCGTCTTGCGTATGCTATTTCTATTCATAAAGCTCAAGGTAGTGAGTTTGATGTTGTAGTTATGCCACTGGTACAAGGATATCGAAAAATGTTATATCGTAAATTAGTTTATACAGGAATTACTAGAAGCAAAAAAATGTTATATTTAATTGGTGATAAAAAGGCTTTAGTACAAGCAGTTGATAATACTGATTCGGATATTAGAAGAACTACGATAAAAAAATTTTTAGTTGAAGGAATAAAATAATAAAAATCACTTCATAATAAAAATGAGGTGAATAAAATGCAAAAAAATACGATGAGTAAAATGATGTGGGCTGCTATTCTAGGTGGTATGGGAGTTTTTGGATATATGTATATGAAAAAGAATCCAAATGCTATGTCTAATATGAAAGAAATGGCTAAGAATGCAGCTAAAAAAACATATGATAAGTTAGAAGATATTGACTAGGAAACTGGTCTTTTTTCTTTGATAAATTTAATATTGAGGGGGAAAATCTTGTAAATTTTTAAGTATACTGTGTCAAATATAGTAAAGTTTTATTTGAAAAACTTTACTTTTTTGTTATAATAAAATGTAGTTAGATATTAGGAGTGATAATAAATGGCATTAAAATATGATGAGTCATCGATTAAGATATTGGAAGGACTTGAAGCAGTTAGAAAAAGACCTGGTATGTATATTGGTTCTACTGATAAAAGAGGACTTCACCATCTAGTGTGGGAAATTGTTGATAATGCTATTGATGAAGCAATTAATGGGTTTGGTGACTATATTAAAATTATTTTACATAGTGATGGATCTGTCAGTGTAGAGGATCATGGTCGTGGTATCCCTACAGGAATGCATGCTTCTGGTAAGTCAACTCCAGAAGTTATTTTTACGGTTCTTCATGCTGGTGGTAAGTTTGAAAGTGATGGATATAAAGTATCTGGAGGACTTCATGGTGTAGGATCTAGTGTTGTTAATGCATTATCTAAATGGATGGAAGTTACGATTAAACATAATAAAGAAGAATATTATATTCGTTTTGAAAATGGTGGAAAGGTTGCTGTTCCATTAAAGAAGATTGGAAATACCAATAAGACTGGTACTACAGTTCGTTTTTTACCTGATGATGGAATCTTTACTAGTACTAATTTCTCTTATACTACTATTTGTGAGAGAATGCAGGAGTCTGCTTTCCTTTTAAAAGGACTTACGATTGAAGTTATAGATGAAGAAGATGAACGCAGTAGTAAATTTCATTATGAACATGGTATTGAAGAGTTTGTTGAACATCTTAATAAAGGGAAAAATGTTTTACATAAAGTATTAGCTATTTCTGGTACAAAAGATAAGATGGAAGTTGATATTGCAATGCAATATACAGATTCTTATAATGAAACGCTTGTTAGTTTTGTAAATGATGTAAAAACAATTGATGGTGGTACACATGAAGTTGGTTTTAAGACGGCTTTAACTCGTGTCTTTAATGATTATGCTAAAAGTAATGGCTTTTTAAAAGCTAAAGATAAAGCTCTTGAAGGTAGTGATGTCCGTGAGGGGCTTACTGCAGTTATTAGTTTGAAAATTCCGGAATCTACTTTACAATTTGAAGGGCAAACGAAAGGTAAACTTGGAACTCCTGGTGCTAGGGTGGCAGTTGAAAGTATTGTTACGGAACAAATGCGTGTCTTTTTAGAAGAAAATAAGGCAATAGCAACGGAGATTATTAATAAGAGTTTACGTAGTAAGATTGCTAGAGAGGCAGCTCGTAAGGCTCGTGAAGAAGCTCGTAAGGGTACGAGTAAGAAAAAAGAAGAAAGAACTTTATCTGGTAAACTTGCCCCTGCTCAAAGTAAGGATAAGACAAAAAAAGAATTATTCTTAGTTGAGGGAGATTCTGCAGGTGGATCTGCAAAACAGGCTAGAGATAGACGTTATCAAGCTATTCTTCCTTTACGTGGTAAAGTTTTAAATACAGAAAAGACGAAAGAAGAAGATATCTTAAAAAATGAAGAAATTAATACAATGATTTATACTATTGGTGCTGGATATGGTTCTAATTTTGATATTAATGATTGTGAATATAGTAAAGTTATTATCATGAGCGATGCTGATGAAGATGGTGGACATATTCAGTGCTTATTATTAACGTTTTTTTATCGCTATATGAAGCCTTTAATTGAAGATGGAAGATTATTCGTTGCCCTTCCTCCACTTTTTAAGATTCAATGTGGTAAATCAGTTGAGTATGCTTATACTATTGAAGAGATGAAAGAAAAGTCTAAGGGTAAAAAATGTGAAATTCAAAGATACAAAGGACTTGGTGAAATGAATGCTGATCAGTTGGGCGAAACAACTATGCAGCCAGGAACTCGTACATTGATTAGAGTTAATATTGAAGATGCCCAACTTGCTGAAAAAAGAGTTTCTGTTCTTATGGGAGACGATGTTGGTCCTCGTAAGGAATGGATTGATGAAAATGTGGAATTTACATTAGAAGATGATTATCAAATATAGAAGAGGGTGAAGTTATGCCAAAGAAGAAAACAGAAACACAAGAAGTGATTGAGAAAATATTTGATTATACGCTAGAAGATATTATGGGTGAAAGATTTGGTAGTTATTCGAAATATATTATTCAAGATCGTGCAATTCCCGATGCTAGAGATGGTTTAAAACCTGTTCAACGTCGTATTTTATATTCTATGCATAAAGAAAAAAATACTTATGACCATGGTTATCGTAAAAGTGCTAAGACAGTAGGAGACGTTATAGGTAATTATCATCCTCATGGTGATACTTCTATTTACGATGCTATGGTTCGTATGAGTCAGCCTTGGAAAACAAGACTTCCTTATATTGATATGCATGGTAATAATGGTTCTATTGATGGAGATAGCCCCGCTGCTTATCGTTATACAGAAGCTCGTCTTTCTAAAATTAGTAATGAAATGCTTCGTGATATTGATAAAAATACAGTAGAGTTTGCTCCTAACTTTGATGATACTACAGTAGAGCCTACGGTTTTGCCAGCAAGATTTCCTGCTCTTTTAGTCTATGGAGCTATGGGTATTTCTGCTGGTTATGCTACTAATATTCCACCCCACAATTTAGGAGAAATTATTGATGCGACCATTCATCGTATTGATAACCCTAATTGTAGTTTAGATTCTTTAATGAAGTATGTTAAAGGTCCGGATTTTCCAACTGGTGGTATTATTGAGGGAATTGATGGTATCAAGTCTGCTTATGAGACTGGACGTGGAAAAGTTGTTGTTAAAAGTAGATATAGTATTGAAGAGACTAAGTCTGGAAAAGCTATTGTTATAACAGAAATACCTTTTGAAGTAAATAAATCTTTAATGGTTAAAAAAATAGATGAAATACGTATCGATAAAAAGATTGATGGAATTGTAGAAGTAAGAGATGAATCTGCTGCAGATGTTCGTGTTGTTATTGATTTAAAGAAAAATGCTAATGTTGATTTAATCGTTAATTATTTACTTAAAAATACAGATATGCAAATTAATTACAATTTTAATATGGTTGCAATTGTAAATAAACGTCCTAAATTATTAGGCCTTGCACAAGCACTTGATGCTTTTATTCGTCATCAAAAAGAAGTTGTACGTCGTCGTACAGAGTTTGATTTAGCTCATGCTAAAGCTCGTTATCATATTGTAGAAGGGTTAATTAAATGTATTTCTATTTTGGATGAAGTTATTCGGGTTATTCGTGAATCTAAAAATAAGACAGATGCTAAAGAAAATTTAGTTAAAGAATTTGAATTTACCATGGAACAAGCAGAAGCAATTGTTACTTTACAACTTTATCGTTTAACAAATACAGATGTTGTTGCTTTAGAAGAGGAAATGGCAAATTTGGAAAAGATTATTAATGGTTTAACTGCTATTTTAGGTAGTGAAGATGTTATGAAGTCTGTTATGAAAAAAGATTTAAGAGATGTTAAGAAAGAATATGCTATGGATCGTCTTACTGATATTAAAGATGAAATTACAGAAATAAAGATTGATACTACAGCTATGATTCCTAGAGAAGATTGTGTTGTTATGGTAACTAAAGATGGTTATGTTAAACGTACTTCATTTAGAAGTTATACAGCTTCTAATCCAGAAGATATTACGATTAAAGAGAATGATTATATTTTAGGAATCTTTGAAATGAATACTTTAGATACTTTATTAGTCTTTACTACTCATGGTAATTATTTACATATTCCTGTTCATATCTTACCTGATTTAAAATGGAAAGATATGCCTAAGCATGTTAGCAACGTAATAGAAATTTCACCAGATGAAGCTGTTGTTAGTGCCATTCCAGTTAGTTCATTTGAAACTAATAAAAATGTTGTTATTGCTTCTCGTAATGGTATGATTAAACGTAGTAAATTATCTGAATTTAAATTATCTCGTTATTCTAAACCTACTAGTTGCATGAAGCTAAAAGATGATGATTTGGTTGTTGACGTTTTTGTTGAAAATAAAGATACGCTTTTTGTTACGACAGATAGTGGTTATGGTCTTTCTTTCAAAGCAGACGAAGTACCTATCGTTGGTGTCAAAGCTGCTGGTGTTAAGGCTATGAAATTAAAAGATGATCATGTGGTATCTATTAATCAATTTAATTATAATGAAGCAGAATATATTTCAATTATTACAGATAAAGGTACAGGTAAACGTGTTCATCTATCTGAGTTTGAACTTTCTACTAGAGGTAGACGTGGATTATTAGTTCTTCGTGAAGTTAAGAGTAATCCATATCATGTTATTAAAACATTTATTACGGATTCTAAAAATTATATTGGTATTAAAAATGGAGAAATTGATACTTTAAAATTGACTGAACTTAATATTCTTGATCGTTATTCTACTGGAGGAGTGATTGCTAAACACGAACTTCGTGATAGTTTCTTAATCGCAACATTACAACGTAGAGAAAATTTAGAGCAAGAAAATTTAGATGTTGATACTAGTATAAAAGAAGATGTTAAAGTAGAGGAAAAGGTAGTTCCTAAAAAAGAAAAAATTTCTCTAAAAGAAATTGATGATAGATTAATGACAATTGATGACTTTTTGAAATAAGGAAGTATTTTACTTCTTTTTTTCTTTTAGTTTTCATATAGTTTAGTGGTGATGTTTATGTCGAAAGAGGGCTTTAAATCCTTTGCTAGAAATCATACAGAACTTGCTAACTATGTATTAAATGGGAAGACTACGTGGCAAAAATTATATGAACTCTATGAAATTTATGGAGAAAGAAGTACTATTTGGAAAGATTATTTTTCTTCTTCACTTGCTTCTAGAAATACGTCTTCTGATTTATCAACACTACCAAATAATATTAAAGACTTAGTACAAAACATTAAAAATATTGATTTAAACTCTGTACAAAAAGGGATTGGAAATATTCAAAAAGCTTTAGGCTTATTGCAAGATATTGGCCTTGGACAAAACAAAAATACTCCATCTACTTATGAACCTAGACCACTATATCAACATTTTGATGATTAATTATGAATCTTTATACTATTCATGAGATTAAAAATAATCCCTTATTATATTCTTATTTGAGAGTGAATTCCTCTTGGTATAAATTATTAAATCGAGATCCTAATAATTTAAAAAAGATGGAACAAGAAGCAAAATCATACTATAAGCTTACTTTACCTGATAAAATAGAACGTTTTACTAATAAAGTAGAGTTGATTTCTACATTTATGGATGTATTAAATTAAGATTTGTGTTAAAATATGTATTATGAGAGAATTAATAGATAAATTAGAACAATTAAAAAAAGAAATTAAGAAAGAACAAGTGATAGAAGATTTTTTAGAAGAAAAAGAAAAAGTTTTTCAAGATAAAGAATTAATTTTAAAAATTAAAGAATATAAGAGTCATCCTTCTTTATCTTTAAAAAAGGAGATAGAAGCTTCTCCTTCTTTTTTGGCGTATAAAGAAAAAGAAACGAGGGCTAACTTACTTATTTTTTCTTTAAATCAAAAGTTTAAAAAATTATCTTTAAAAGAGTGTTGGAAAGAAGTAGATAAAAATGAAAATAATTAGTGGAAAATATAAAGGAAGAAAGTTATTAGGTTTTGATATTCCAGGTACTAGACCAACGATGGATAGAGTTAAGGAAAGCTTATTTGCGATGATTCAGGCAAAGATTCCGGATAGTATTGTACTAGATTTATTTGCGGGTAGTGGTAATTTAGGAATTGAAGCTTTAAGTGAAGGGGCTAAGACTTGTTATTTCGTTGATAAAAGTAAGAAGGCTTATCAAGTAATTTTAAATAATTTAAAAGAATTAAGTATTTCTAGTTCTGTATATTTCCTTGATTATTTAAAGGCCTTGAATGAATTTTCTAAAGGGAACATTTCTTTTGATATTATTTTTCTTGATCCTCCTTACGAGACAGATTTGATTGAAAAAAGTATATCTACTATTATGTCTTTGGGAGTTTTATCTAAAGATGGAATTATCGTTGCGGAGAGTGACCAACTTGAAAAAATTATTTATCCTTCTAATTTAGAAATTGTAAAGAGTAAAAAATATGGTGATAAATGGGTAGCTATCTTACGTCAAATATGATAAAATAATCATAAGATAGGTGATTATATGAGAAAGCTTAATAATCGTGGTTTTGCTATTTCAACATTGTTATATGGACTTATGATTATGTCTTTATTAATTGTTTTTGCGTTAATGGGAAATCTAAGTACGAATAGACAAAATACAACTAACTTTGTTGATTTAGTAGAAGATGAATTAAATCGATTTAGTGTATCTAATACAGAAGGAATTTATAATGGTGGAGAAGTAGATAAATCTGGTCATGAATATATTGCTCCTAAAGCTGGCTGGTATAAGATTGAATTATGGGGTGCATCTTGTGGTAGTAATTTAGGATCTTATGTTTCTGCTATTATGTATATGGAAGAAAATGATCATATCTATTTTTATTTAGGACAACAAGGTGGTTCTAGTAATACCTTTAATAGTGGTAGTAGTGGAGGAGGAGCCTCAGACGTTCGACTTATTTCTGGTGATTGGAATGATGCTAGTTCTTTAGAATCTCGATTAATGGTTGCCGCTGGTGGTAGTGGAAGTTATTCCGCTGGTTCTTTACTTGGTTATGGTAGTAGTCTTTACACTGGTACGCAGTCAAGCGGCGCAGGTTTTGGTGTAGCAAGTGGTAATGGAAGTGGCGGATACTGGGGTGGCAAGGAAAATGCCACTGGTTCCTCATTTATTCTTGGTTATGGTGGAGTTAGAACTTATGAAAGTGGAACTGTAACAAAAAAAACATTTCGAACAT
>CALVSS010000002.1 GCA_944359095.1 uncultured Bacilli bacterium
CATCCTCTTGTACAACATAATCCACATCTTTTTTCATAGCATAGTTAGCACGCAATGCTTGATTAATATAATGTACTAAAGAGCCATTTTCAATATCATATAAATTTTTAATATGAAATGATTTTTCTGCTTTTTCTACACCTTTTTCGGTTAATGTAACTGCTTTTGTTTTTTCATCGTAAACATAATCATCTTCATTTTTTAATCCTTTAGCAAAATGATCTGCATCTAAATATAGGTTAGCACTGTTCATTTGTCCACCAGATATAATCAATGGTGTTCTTGCTTCGTCAATTAAAACAGAGTCAACCTCATCGATAATTGCAAAATTTAATGGTCTTTGTACTCTATTTTCTTTTCTAATTACCATATTGTCTCTTAAATAGTCAAATCCGATTTCATTATTTGTAGAATATAAAATATCACAATTATATGCTTCTTGTTTTTCTTTGGGACTTAAATCTCTTGTATTAACTCCTACGGTCAAACCAAGAAAACGATAAATATCTCCCATCCACTGTGCATCACGTCCTGCTAAGTATTCGTTAACTGTGATAACATGTACTCCTTCTCCTGTTAATGCATTTAGATAACCAGGAAGTACACAAGTTAAGGTTTTTCCTTCACCTGTTTTCATTTCAGCTATATTACCATAATGAATAGCAAGACCACCTAAAATTTGTACATAAAAATGTTTTTCTCCTAATACACGGTAAGAGGCTTCTCTTGCAGTTGCAAAAGCTTCTACTAATATATCTTCTAAAGTTTCTCCATTTTGTAATCTTTCTTTAAATTCTTCCGTTTTACCTTTTAATTCTGTATCTGTTAACTTAGAATATTCTTCATCTAAGTCCATGATTTTATCCGCTAGAACTGCAAATCTTTTTAGCTCTTTATATTCGTGGTCAAACAATTTTCTTAATAATTTCATTCTAACATCTCCTTAACTAATTATTTTACCAAAAAAAGAGGAAGAATAAAAGGTTATTCTTCCATTTTCTTACTATTCGGATTCGATTACACCATAGTTGCCATCTGTTCTTTTATAAACAACTGCAACTTGATTTGTCTCACTATCCTTATACATATAGAACTGGTGACCTAAGAGCTCCATTTGAAGTATTGCCTCTTCTTCGTTCATCGGTTTTACTTCAACTTTCTTTCTCTTTAAGATTTTTTTATCATCAGATGAATCCTCATCTGAGAAAGCAGATACTACAAAGTCACGATTTGTTTTCACTTGTTTTGACATAATACGTGTTTTGTTCTTTCTTATCTGTCTTTCTAGCTTATCGATGGTTTTATCGACAGCTGCATAGAAGTCATCTTTTGACTCTTCTGATCTTAAAATAAATGCTTTTAGTGGTATGGTAATTTCTACTCGTTGTTCATGATTTTTTACTTTTACTATGACGGTTGCGCGAACATTTTCGCTATCTTCTAGGTACTTATTTAACTTATCTAGCTTCTCTTCAATATAGCCTTTCATAGAATCAGTAATTTTAAGTTTATCTCCATGAATAATAATTTCCATACTATCACCTCCTTATACTTAGAGTATAGCATAATTTGGGAAAAAAAACTACTATTTAGCATTAGCAGTTTCTTTAACTAATTTTACATTTAAAGCTTGGTATCCCTTGCTTGTTTCAACCAATTTAAATTCTACTAGTTGTCCTTCAGATAAAGTCTTATAACCTTCTAATTCTATTGCTGAATAGTGTACGAATACATCTTCATTTTCTTTGTATTCAATAAAGCCATAGCCTTTATCATTGTTGAACCATTTTACGCGTCCAACCATCATGTTCTTGCACCTCATTTCTACCAACAGCATCGTTTATCTCCTTGGTGATTACATCATACCAATTTTTGCCAACCCAACGACAAAAATTCCGTTAATTGCTATTGGTAGTTACTTTGATGGTTTGTATTCTTCTTTTTTCGACAAAATTCGACAAAATTTATTTTTAATTAATTATTTGATTGATTTTTTTGTTTTTAATCTTATTATAGTTATATAATAAGATTGATTGAGGTTTGGTGGTTGTATATGAAACAATTATTTTTGAATAAAAGCATGAATTTTATCTGCAAATACCAATTCTTTTCTGACTACGATAAGAAAAAATTACGATATGGATTAGAAGGAATTTATCTTACTATTACCAAATTGGTTATATTACTCATTCTAGCTGTCATATTAAATATGTTAAAAGAGTTTATTTTAGTAACTATTTTATTTAACATTATTCGATATACAGGTTTTGGATTTCATGCTGAAAAAAGTTATCAATGCTTATGCTTTTCAACTTTTAATTTTGTTGCAATACCATATTTTTTGTTACATGTACATTTACCTAACTCTGTAGTTTATATTATTTGTGCGATATGTATTTTTCACTATTTACTATTTGCACCTGCAGATACAAAAAAAAGACCTCTTTCAAATAAGAGAAAAAGGATCATTCGTAAAATTGTTACTGTTACGATTGGACTTATTTATACATTTGCAATTATTTTATTGCAAAACGAATATTGGACTGCAATTATATTATCTGCGTTAGTTATTCAGTGCATTGTTGTTAGCCCAATTACATACTGGTTATTTAAACAACCTTATAATAATTACAAAGGATTAAATACTAGCAATAGTATTTAATATAAATTATTAGAAAAGGAGATGTAGTATGAAAAAAAGATTATCAATGTTACTTGCAGCAGTAGCTATGTTAGCAACAGGAGCAGCTAGTTTAGGATGTTGGTGGTGGACTGTTGATGAACCAGATTCATTTGGAATATTAAAGGACTAAGTTCCTTTTTTATTATGCCATTTTAATTTTTTGACACAAAAACTTGTTGAATATAGTAATTATCAATGATTTCTTGTTTTTGTTCTAGCCACTTATTTTCTTTGATTAATTTTGAGGCAAAATATAGACCGTTTCCTCTTCCCTCGCCTTTAGATGATACTCCTTTTTTATTTCTATCCTTCATATTTTTGTGCCTTTTAAATGTATTTGAAAAAACTATACTCACTCTATCTTTTAATTCATAAATTTCAATCATTAAATTTTTCTTTCTACTTTCAGCTGCAGCCTCGATTGCATTATCAAAATATATACCAATCAATTTACATAATATTCTAACTTGCTTCTCAGATAATTTTGTTAATAATCCTTTTGATTCAATACTTACATCTGTTGTTAAATTTATTTTTTGTTTTTGTGCGATTGCCGCTTTATAATACATCAATCCCTTTATTCCTCCTTTTGGGAGGTTTTTTAGATTTGTTACTGCTTGTCCTTCAATATTAATATTATCTTCTAATATTTCATCGATTTTTTCTTTTACTTTCTTTTCTTTCGTTAAGCATCTTAACACAGCTAACTGATTTTTATATTCATGGCGATTTAACTGCTCTTTTTCTATCCAATCTTCAAAATTTTGCACATATATAAACATATTATCATATTCATCAGATAATTTTTTATAATCATTTTTTCCTTGGATATAAATAAACATAATTACAATAAATACAATTATAACAATTAAGTTTATAAAATATCCTTTTACATAAGTTTCTGTTATGGTAATATTATATGCTAAACAGCTAAAATCAACGATTAATAATACAAAAAATATCCAATTTCCAACTACAATCTTTTCAGTTAGAGAAGATAAAAATTGTTTTATGGGATTAACATTTTTATTAATATTGATAAATATAATACTTAAAGTTCCAACAGCGACATTTGCTGTAATATTTAATATTTCTGAATTTCGTATTTCATTGATATCAAAGAATCCTCTCATGACAAAAGATACTAGCATATCTGAAATTAGCATTATTGTCATAGCAATTGTTGTACAAATGCTACTTTTTTCTAAAGATATATTAAATATTTCTTTAAAAAAAATTATATTTATAAGATACATTGTTAATGAAAATATCATTGTATATTGAATACGATGTAACATTACTGAAATTATTATTGAAATTAATAAACAACCAATAATTTTAACATTTATATGTATATGTGGTTCATCTAAGATTTTTTTTATGATATAAAAGATTGTAAAAATCATTATAAGTGAACATATAATTTTATATAACTCCTCTAACACGATTATACATCTCCTTCTTTTTACTTCTTGAAGTTTCTTTGAATTCTTCACCGTTTTTTAATAGGACTAAGTTTTTAGTAAAATTATAACTACGAACTTGTTCTACGTTAATAGCAACGGCCCTATTACATTTTACAAATCTTTTATCTAATTTGGCTAGTACTTCATTTAAAGAACCTTGAATTAAATAAGTTCCATCTTCTGCTTCTATAATACATCTTTTGCTGTCCATTTCTTTTTCAATTTTTATAATATTTTTAAATTCTATATTATAAGCTACATTTTTATAATTATATCTTAGGCATTTATATTTATTATCATAGTGTTTCATACATATTAGTAGGGCATCTTGTAGTTTTTTCTCTGAATGATCTAGTTTATTTATAAAATCTACTAGCATTAATCTTTTACCTAGAGCCTCATATTTATATTCTGCATAACCTGATATCATAATTATCATTGATACCCAATCGTCTAATTCTTCTCTAATCATTCTAGCGGCATCTATTCCAGAACCTTCATCTGTTCTAATATCAAGTAAATAAATTTTAAATCCTTTTATTTGTTTTACTGCTTTCTTCCATAATGAATTATAATTTTTAAATGTATAACATTTATATTCAATATCATATTTCATCATAAACTTATCAATTTGCTCTTTATATCTTTTTAATAAATTAGATTCATCCTCACAAATTATAAAATTTATCATTGGTTTTCCTCCTTTATTTTTACCAAAATTTTCCAGTTATATAATAAAGAAAAACTGCTAGTCGTTAGCAGTCCTTGGTTTTAGGATTTTTTTCTTCTGAAGAATGATATCTTTTGTTCTATTTCTTTTGTTCTTGTTGGTGTTTTATCAGAAATTATTGTAGTATGTAATACAAACCATAATACAATTATAAATATAATAATATATACTATTTTTCCTAAAACTGGATCTTTAATCGTATAAAGAATGGATGCTGATGCAAATAGTAGGTTTATACCATAAATAATTAATACTGTTGTTCTTTGAGAAAAGTTCATACCTAATAGTTGGTGATGTAAGTGTTGCTTGTCTGCTTGAAATGGAGGTTGTCCTTTTAATAGTCTTCTTATAATAGCAAACAAGGTATCTAATATAGGAATTCCTAAAATCATAAGTGGTACAAAGAAAGATGTTAGGGCTGGTCCTTTAAATTCTAATAAAGTAATAATTGATATTATAAAGCCCATAAATGTTGCACAATCTCCGGCAAATATCTTTGCTGGATAAAAATTATGTAGTAAGAATCCTAAAGTAGATCCTAACATAATAAAGGTTAAAATCATTACTAAACTTCCACCACGGCCTTGATAAAATCCAATAATTCCAATTGTCAAATAGAATATTGAACATACTCCTCCGCTTAATCCATCTGCTCCATCTATTAAATTTATAATGTTCGTACAAGCAACGATAAATAATATAGTTATCCAAGGAGCAAATATTCCAAAGTCAAATGAAAATCCAAACGCTGTTATATTATCTAATGTAATTTGGCCATAAAAGACTATAATACAAGCGGCTATTAAATGACCAATTAGTTTTTGATAGGCTCTTATTGGCTTAATGTCATCTGTGATTCCTGTTAAGACAACAATAAAACTTCCTATTAGTACAGAATTCATTCTAATACTTTGTTCTCCAAATAACATATATCCAAATAAAAATCCTAAAAAGATTCCAACTCCACCTAATTTAGGAGTTGCTTTTTTATGAATATGTCTATGTCCTTCATCTGCTCTTGGTACATCAATTGCTCCAACGTGTATTGCAATTTTTTTCATGAAAGGCATTATAATTGCAGTAAATATAAAAGTTACTAATACTATTTTACTAGCATCTAAAATTTGTTCTTTCATTATCGTCACTTCCTATTAAAATTATATCATTTTTACTTTTAATAGAAAAGAAAAAAACCAATTTTATTGGTCTTCTTCTAGTAAAGCTATATTATTTAATAATGTTCCTGTTCCTTCAGCTACACAAGTAAGTGGAGATTCTGCAATTAAAATAGGGACTTGTAGTTCTTTTTCTAATACTTCTGGTAGTCCTGTAAGCATTGCTCCTCCACCAGTTAAAATAATACCTTTTTCAACAATATCTCCTGATAATTCTGGAGGTGTTTGCTCTAAAACATTGGTTGTCGCTTTAATTATTTTTTGAATACTTTCTTCTAAAGCTTTCTTTGTTTCATCTTGAGTTATTTCAATGGTATCTGGTAGGCCAGTAATTAAATTTCTTCCTCGTACTTCTAGTTTTTCTTTCTTATTCGGATCATAAATATTAGAGAATTTTATTTTTATGTCTTCGGCGGTTCTTTCTCCAATTAATAATTTATAATTATCTTTTATATATTTTATGATATCTTGGTCGAAAACATTTCCAGCAATACGTACAGAAGCTGATGATACAATATCATTTAATGATAAAATAGCAATATCTGTTGTTCCTCCACCAATATCTATAACCATGTTGGCCGTTGGTTTTGAAATATCCATTCCTGCTCCAATAGCTGCAACTTTTGGTTCTTCTTCTATGTATACTTTTCTAGCTCCTGTTCTTTCAGCTGCTTCTTTAATAGCATTTTTTTCTACTTGTGTAATATTTGTTGGACAGCATATTAATATTCTTGGCCTTGAAAATAATTTTTTTGCTTTTATTTTTTTGATAAATGTATTTAACATTATTTCTGTTATTTCAAAGTCAGCAATTACTCCATCTTTCATTGGCTTTATAGCCTTTACTTTTCCTGGAGTTCTACCTAACATTTCATTTGCTTCTGTTCCAACAGCAATGACACTTTTAGAATCTGTATCAATTGCTACAATACTTGGTTCATTTAATACTATTCCTTGGCCTTTAACATATATTAAAACGTTTGCTGTTCCTAAATCTATTCCTATATCTTTTGCCCACATATATGTCACATCCTTTTCATCATTAATATTTTATCATAAAATCGCCATTTTATAATAAAATATATTCATCTTTTTTTCTTTTATGAAAAAAAGAGTATATTACTCTTTCTCTTCTGTTGTTTGTAACTCTTTATTTAGATATAAAGTTGGATTTACAACTTGACCATTTACATATAATTCAAAGTGTAAATGATTACCCATATCTTTATCTAATTCATTTGTTCCACTTTTACCAAGTACCTGTCCCTGAGTTACTACATCACCTTTTTTTACAGATGTTTCTGATAGACTTTGATATAAACTAACATATCCATTATCATGTTTAATTTCTATTACTTTTCCTAAAGTTTCATCATCTTTTACATCTGTAACACTACCATCTAATATAGCTACAACATCAAATGTTTTTTCAGAAACAAAATCAACTCCTGAATTTTGCATATATGTATTATCATGATAAATAATAGATTTTGTTTGGGTATCAGCATCTGCCTTATAATCATAATAGTTTTTACCTATTGTTACAGTTTGATCTGTATAAGGATTAATGATTGTTTTTGTTTCGTTGATTACTGGCTCTTCTTCTTCTTCAAGAATCGTATTTGTTACATAGCTAGTTGGATAATCTTCTGTATTATCTTCTTTTTGTAAATTCTTGCTTAGCAATGCTGTTCCAAAAATTACACTTGTAATTGCTATAATCAATAGTGTTGGTAATACATATGGTCTTAGTTTTCTTCTTTTCATTTTTTTCACCTCATTATAAGTTTTGACCAAAAAAAAAGATTTATACTTCTTTTAAAAAAATTTTGAAGAAATAAATAAATCCATTAAAAAGTTTGTTACTAAATAAATTAGTGATAGCCCTAATAGAAAATAAAATACTCTTGCTTGTACAATATGATTTTTTTTAAATATTTGATTTATGTTGACTGAATCCATGGCCCAAATTACTACTATTGTTACAAATACATATAATAATAGTTTGCCTAACATTGTTGTTCCTCGTACTTTGCTATTTTTTGTCTACGTCTAACATGTTTTTCTTCATCTGATGCTTTGGTGTTTATAAATTTTTCTATTAGTTCTAGAGCCTTGGATAGTGTCGTTTTTTCTCCGAAAGCAATAATATTTGCATCATTATCTTTTCTAGTTGCTTCTGCTTCTTCTATTCTATCTACTTTTGCACAACGAATTCCTTTTACTTTGTTACAGGCTATACTAATTCCTATTCCTGTTCCACAAATAGCTATTCCAAAATCTGCATTTTTACTTGTAATTAGTTTTCCTAATTTAAAGGCATAATCTGGGTAATCCACAGATTGTTCTGAATTTGTTCCACAGTCAATCATTTGATATTTATCTTTTAATTGTTCTATAATTTGTTTTTTTAAATTATATCCTCTATGATCACTAGCAATTCCAATTTTCAACATACGTTTCCTTCTTTCTTATTAATATTATATCACTTAACAATGCTTTTTTCATTTATAACTATATTTTATCCACAATTCCTGTGGATATTTTATGTAAAACAAAAAAACTACTTTTCGTAGTTTTATTTTTGTATTTTATGACTTAACTCTTCTTTAAGTGAAATCTTTTCTTTTTCTGCTTCATATTCAGAAAGAACTTTTGCTATTACATTTTCAAAGGTGTCATTATATAATCTTCCTACACACATTGTTTCATGACCACCACCATTACATTCTGTTGCAATTTCTAAGATGTTGATTGGACATTCACCTAACTTTTTAAATTTTATAATGTAGTCGTTTCCTATTCCTATGATAAAGCAACTTACTGGATTTTCTTTTGTTGGTGCAACTTTCTTATGAAAGTCATTATGATTTACTAATAAAGAAGTATCTTTACTGTTTTCTGGCTCTAAAAGCTTATATACTTTTAATCCTTCTACTGGTACTGATACTGGTTCTATTTTGCTTAGTAAATATTCTTGTTTAAGAGTTAGCTTTACCATACTTATAATTGCGTTTTGCTTTTCTTCGGATGTTAAAGGAAGCGATAAAATAGTTTCTACCGTTTTGTCAGTTACATTATAATTAAATTCTGATGTATCTGATGCGATTCCTATATACAAGTTATAGGCCATATTACTAGGTATATCTAGTTCTTTTTCTAATAATTTTTCAGCAATAATTTGACAAGTCGCTGCTGCCTTTGAATCAATTAATTTGTTATTATCTGGTACTTCTAATTCTACTCTATTACCTGTGTGATGATCAATTAAATATCTTTTTTCCACAGGTACTTGTTCAAATAGTTCTATACCATAAACTCTATCATATTCATTGGTATCGCAAACTAAAGCATAATCCAAATGTATATTTTTTGCTTCTTCTATTGAAAAATGCTTTCTATTTCCTTTAACTTTTTCGTCTAAATAACTTGATTCTATTATAGGTACTACTTTCAAATTTGAATAGTATGTTTCTAATATCTCTGCCATTGTCTCTGTGCTGCATAATGCATCTAGATCACATCCTTTATGAGTAAATATTCCAACATTCTTCATAAGGGTCATCTGCTTTCTAAAAGAAAAATATTATTCACATTTTATTAAGCTATTTTATTATTTGTTAAAGCCATATTTTTTGTTGAATTTATCAACACGTCCAGCACGTGATGCTCTACTTTGTTTTCCAGTATAGAATGGATGACATTTTGAACATACTTCAACGTTGATTTTATCTTTTGTTGATTTGCAAGTAAAAGTTTCTCCACATGCACAAGTAACTACGCAGTCTTTTACTTCTGGATGAATTCCTTTTTTCATATTATCTCTCCTTCCGCCATAGCTCATTTGAGCCATAGTAATTAACTAGCGTTATTAGTATATCAGTTATTTTTTTCTTTTGCAAGTTTTTTTGTTATTTCATAAGCTATTTTCTTATATCCTTCTCTTCTAATATAAATACTATTAGGATTTAAAAAATCTTCATTTGTTATTATCTTAGCTGTTGATATGTATTCTATTCCTTGCATATTTTTATAAATTGTTTCTAGTTTTGTTAATCCTTCTTTTATATATATATTTTCAAATGGGATATTAGGGTATCCAATGATATAAATAGTTTTTGGATAATATGTTTTTATTTCTTTTATTAATCTTGTTAATTCTTTTTCAATATTGTTCATTATGCTATTTAATTTATACTCATTTAAATTTGGAGTGATTGCTATATGATAGATAAGGTCATTTAATCCTATTGTTATTGTTACTAAATTGGATTCTCTTAATATTTCTTTTATATTTTTTTCACTATGATTTATTGTTATTTTTTCATTTGTTACGATTGCATCATAAAGATTATTAATGGATTCATCTTTTGATGTGTAGTCTTTAGTATATAATTTTAATTTTTTACTTTTTTGTAAACTATCTTTTATAAAATCACTATAACCATATTCTTCTATTCCATAGGAATTTATGCCTTTAGCATAGCCATCTCCTAAAGAAGTATAATTATAGTAATGATTGTGATTATTTTTATAAATCATAAATATTGTGAAAATAATAAGTAGAAAAATAATTAATTTATAGTGTTTTTTTATCATAATTCCTCCAAAAAAAAGAAATATAACTATTTCATTATATTTCTTTTATGGTTATTTTAGCACCTACACTTGTTAATTTTTCTACAATTTGTTCATATCCTCTTAAAATGTGTTCGACATTAGTAATTGTTGTTGTTCCTTCAGCGATTAATCCGGCAGTTACCATTGCTGCTCCAGCTCTTAAGTCTGTTGCTACTACGGATGTTCCTATTAATTTTCTTGGCCCAATAATTGTTGCTGTTTGATTCTTTACTGTGATATCTGCTCCTAGATCTTTTAAATATGGAACATGCATAAATCTATTTTCAAATATTGTTTCTGTTACTTTGGACTTTCCATTACATTGTGTTAATAATACAGAAAATGGTTGTTGTAAATCTGTAGGAAAGCCTGGATAAACTAATGTTTTAATATTTGTTGCTTTATATTCTTTTGTTTTTGATACTAAAACATAATCTGCTCCAACTTGTAATTCAACACCAATTTCTTCTAATTTTGATAATAGTGAATCTATATGTTCTGGGATGATGTTATCTACTTTTAAATTTTTTCCACATAGTGCTCCAATGATAATATAAGTTCCTGCTTCTATTCTATCCGGTATTACTTCATGAAAACATTTATGTAGGGTCTCTACTCCTTTTATTTTTATGGTTGATGTTCCTGCTCCACTTATTTTGGCTCCCATATTATTTAAGAAGGTAGCAACATTTACGATTTCTGGTTCTTTAGCAGCATTATCAATAACAGTTGTGCCTTTGGCTTTTACTGCGGCTAACATAATATTAATGGTTGCTCCTACGGATGCTATATCTAAATAAATGTTGGCACCATGTAATTCATCAGCTTCTACTATGTATTTATTTTGCTCATTTGTTACTTTAGCTCCTAGGGCTTCAAAACCTTTTAGATGTAGGTCAATTGGTCTTGCTCCTATAGAACATCCTCCTGGAAAATACATTACGGCTTTTTTATATTTTCCTAGTAATGCACCCATAAAGTAGTAAGAGGCTCTTAATTTTTTTGAAAATTTTTCGGCAATCTCTACATTTCTCATATTTTGGGGATTAATTATAATACTTTCACTTGCTCTTTTTACATCTACATTTAATTCTTTTAAAATGTCGCATAAAGAATCTGTATCTGTAATTTCTGGAATATTACAAATCGTTGCTTCTTCGTCAGTCAATATGGCTGCTGGTATTAAGGCAACTGTAGCATTTTTGGCTCCACTAATGCGGATTGTTCCATTCAATTCTTTATTGCCTTCTATTTCCATTATTTTCATTTTTTACCTCCCTTGGCCTCACTATATTTTATCTCTTTGTTCCAAATAGAGTGACAATTTCTTCTATTCTAGTTTTTATTGCTTGTTCTCCACTACCTATGATTTTTCTTGGGTCATAGACTTCTTTATTTTCGTCTAAGAATTTTCTTACCGCTTTACTCCATACGGATTGTAAATCAGTATTTATATTTATTTTGGAAATTCCACAAGCAATTGCTTTTTTTATTTTATCTGCTGGAATACCAGTTCCTCCATGAAGTACTAATGGAATTGGTAGATGGTCATTGATTATTTTCATAGTTTCAAAATCTAAATTTGGTTCACCTTTATAAAATCCATGAACACTTCCAAGTGCTGGTGCTAAAGAATCAATTCCAGTATTTTCATATAACGTTAAGCAATCTTCTAAAGTTGCATTGGTTGCACTAGAAGTAATATTATCTTCCGTTCCTCCAATATGACCTACTTCTGCTTCTACAGTTACTCCTCTTTGATGAGCGTATTCTACAACCTCTTTGGTAATTTGTATATTTTCAGCTAATTCATGACGAGAAGCATCTATCATAACTGAAGTAAATCCGGCATCAATTGCTTTTATACAAGTTTCTTTACTACTTCCATGATCTACGTGTAAGCATACAGGAATTGTAATATTTAAATCTTTCATTAATCCTTTTACCATTCCTGTGATAGCATCAAAGCCGCCCATATATTTGGCTGCTCCTTCACTGACTCCTAATATTACGGGAATTTGTAATTCATTACATTTTTCTAAGATATATTTTGTCCATTCTAAGTTATTAATATTGAAATGAGGAACTGCATATTTTCCCTTTTTTGCATTCATTAACATTTCATTAAAGTTTACTAGCATATTAGCCCACCTTTCATATATATCATAAGCAATCTTTACTTATTTGTCAAAATAAAAAGATAGGTTGTGATAAAAAATGTAAATTACTTTTTTCTTTTTAAAAAATTAGATATTTTATTCCTAATAAAAATAAAATTATAATTCCTATATATTCAGCTTTATTTTCAAATTTTTCGGCTATTTTATTTCCTAATATGACTCCTAATAGTGTAAATATTCCACTGATTATAGCAAATATAAGACATGGTTCTATTATCTTTTTGGTTGTTAATGATAAAGCAATTCCTACAGAAAAGCTATCGATACTTACAGTAAAAGCAAAAATAATAATAGAAAGCATATTGGTTATTGTACCTGTTTTTTCTTCTTTTCTGGATAAAAACATTTCTATTGCTAAAATTAGGAAAATAATTCCTACTAGATAATTTGCTTTAGCTATATAATTTAATAATAATTTGGTTCCTAAAAAAGCTCCTAGTTGAGGCATAAAAAAGTGAAATATTCCGACAGTTAGACTTAATAGTATCTTTTTTATAGATGTAATTTTTGTTGTTCCATAAGCTAAAGCTAGAGAAAAAGCATCCATACTTAGTCCTATTGCAATAAAAAAATATATAAGGATATCATTCATAATATCACCTTATATATTTTATTTGTTTTATCTATTAAAAATACTTATCAATTACTTCTTTTACAAAGGAAGTATATTCGACATTTTCTTGCTCTTCTTCTGTATCAAGAAGACATAGTGGAGGAAATAATACGCACCAAAAGTTTTCTCCTAAGCCATTTCCTAACGTAATTACTAGGGATTCATATTCTCCTTCTTCGTAAACTATGCCTTTATATTCTTTTTCTGGAAAATAATTCATTCCATAATCTATTGTAAATGTTTCTTTACTTTGATTTTTTTCTAATGTTTCTTTTACAATTTTAGAAAATTCTGGGATAGTATTTTTTATATTTTTTCTAGAATTTTCTAGTGATGTATCTAAAAAAGTTAATTTTCTAATTTCTTGATTTAAATTAGTTACTACTTTCTTTTTTAAGGTTTGGTCTTCTTCTTTATCACTGTTAGCAATTACTCTAAATCTTATCGCCTCTTTGGGAATGATTACTTTTTCTTCTTTATTAATCGCTAATATAGTAATTATTACTGCTAAAAAGATAATTAGTTTTTTCATATTTCTCTTCCTTTCATATTCATAGTGAGAGAAATATTTTTATTTTATACAATATTTTTAATTTTTTATTCCATTAAAGATAAATACCATTCTATCTTTTTCAGATAGATCTTTTTTTACTAGCATCGTTGCATTTGGTAGATAATAATTCACAAGCTTTTTTATATCTTCTGCTTGGGTCATTCCTATTTCAAAGGCAATTAGACATTTTTCTTTCATATGTGGGGTAACCGTTTCTAATATTTTTTTATAACAATCCAGTCCATCTTTTCCTGCATATAGAGCAATACTTGGTTCATTTTCTTTTACTATAGATTCTATTTCTTCTTCCGTTTTAATATAGGGTGGATTACTGATAATAATATCATATTTTTTATTCACAGATGTAAACATATCACTTTCTATTAAATTTGCTTTAGAATTTAGTTTTACACAATTAATTTTTGCTACTTCTAAGGCTTCTTTACTAATATCTATTAAATCCACAGATTTTGTGGAAACTTTTTTTTCAAGAGTTAGACCAATTACTCCACTTCCACAACCTAAATCTATAATATCCACAGGTTCTGTGAAAAACTCTTTGATATATTTTACGGTATTTTCCACAAGCTCTTCTGTTTCAAATCTAGGAATTAAGACTCTTTTATCAATATAAAATTCATTTCCATAAAAATTAACATGTCCTAATACATATTGAAGTGGTTTATTTTCTTCTAATGCCTTGATTTCTTCTTTTAATAAGTTTACTTTTTCTTCTGGTACTTCTTCTTGCAAATGATTTAATAGTTCTAATGGATTACAATTTAAAAGTTCTGCAACTAATATTTTGGCATGATCAGAGTGAATGTGTCCTTTAGCAAAAAACAGAAGATTTTCTACTGTCATTATTCTTCTGTTTCTCCTTGTAATTTTCTCTTTTGATCTTCACTAATTAATGCTTCAATGATATCATCAAGATCTCCATCCATTACTCTATCTAAGTTTTTTGTTGTAAATCCAATTCTATGATCTGTTACACGATTTTGTGGATAATTGTATGTTCTTATTTTTTCTGCACGATCTCCTGTACCAATTTTACTTCTTCTTTCTGCTCCAGCAGCTTCTTGTTGCTGTCTTAATTGCATTTCATAAAGTCTTGTCTTTAAAACTTTCATTGCTTGCTCTTTATTTTGAATTTGACTTCTTTCATTTTGGCAAGTTACTACTGTATTGGTTGGTAAGTGGGTAATTCTTACTGCAGAATCTGTAGTATTTACTCCTTGTCCACCACAACCACTAGAACGATAAATATCAATTCTTAAATCACTTGGGTTAATTTCAATTTCTATATCTTCATCGGCTTCTGGCATTACTAATACCGTTGCTGTTGAAGTTTGTAATCTTCCATTGGCTTCTGTTACTGGTACACGTTGTACTCTATGGGATCCACTTTCATATTTTAATAAAGAATAGGCATTTTTTCCTTTTACAGTAAATTCAATTTGACTATATCCTCCTGCAGCTCCTTCTACAGCATTATATACTTTATACGAAAAGCCTTTTTTTTCAGCATATCTTGTATACATTCTAAATAGGTCTCCTGCAAAAATATTTGCTTCGTCTCCACCAGCAGCTCCACGAATTTCAATTACAACATTTTTTCCATCATTAGGGTCTTTAGGAATTAGTAATACTTCTAATTTTTTATCTAATTGTTCTTTCGTATTTTCTAATTCTTTTAACTCTTCTTTTGCCATTTCTCCTAAATCTGGATCTTTTGTCATTTCTTTGGTATTTTCTATTTCTCCTAAAACCTTTTTATATTCTTTGTAGCAGGTAATCACATCTTCCATAGAAGCTATTTCTTTAGAATAATCTCTTGTTTTTTTAACATCACTTAATACTTCAGGTTTTGTTAATTCTTCTTGTAAGTGATTGTATTTTTCTAGCATGGCCTCTAATCTGTCTATCATTTTTTTCACCCTTTCTTGGTAATCAATCGTATTATATCATATTTCTTTTAAGAAAAAAACTAGATTATTGTTCTAGTTCTAATTCATCTTCATCTATTACGACTAAATCTTTTAATTCTTCGTTGGTATTTCCATCATATTCTTCATCAGTATCATCATAGCTATCTTCTTCTAGTTCTTCACTTTCTTCTTTTTCAGAATCAGAATCGTTATCTTCCTCTTCTTCCTCATCCTCGTCTTCATCGGTTACTTTAGCTACTTTATCAGAAGTGTGACGACTTCTTAAATCCCATTTTCCATCATCTAAAAGAATGAATCTTTTATCAGTTGATAATGCTGTATAGTAATCACCTATTTTGGCTTCAAAAGTACTTTCTGGTAAATCTAATAGCTTTATGATTTTTCTAAATAAGTCTGCTGTATTTATAGGCTTTTTACTTTCTTCTAATATTAAATTAGTAATATCTTTATTTGATAATAATTCTAAATCTTCTTTCTTCATTTTACTAAGACTCATAATGCCCTCCTATATTCAAAAACATTATATGCTAAATTATATATTTTGTTATGGTAAAAAAATTACCAATAAACTTATAACATATATCGATTAGACTTGCAACACTTTTTTACATTTTTTCTGGAACTTTTATTGCTAAAATATCTAATAATAACATGTTTATATCATAAACAATTTTTGTTAATGTTAACCAAGATTTTTGAAGTTCTTTGTTTTCTTCTGTTAAAATTCTATTTTCTGCGTAAAATTTATTATATAAAGATGTAAGTTTATAAATATATTCTGTGATGTCATTTAAACTTCTAGAATCTAGGGCTTTATCTAAAACTATTGGTAATCTTAAAATCGTTAGGGCTATATCTTTTTCTGTTTCTGTTTTAAATTGAGTTATTTTACCGATATTTAAAGTACTTCCCTTATCTAATAACGATTTCATACGGATTGTTGAATATAATAAATATGGTCCTGTTTTTCCTTCTAAGTCTGCAAACTTTTCTGGATCAAAGATATAATCTGTTCCTCTATATGGAAGTAAATCTGCATATTTTAGGGCAGCAATTGCTACTTCTTCGGCAACTTCTTCTCTCTTTGATTCTTCTACAGTATCTGGATTGATTTTTTTTCTTGTTACTTCTTCTACTAGAGCAATTAGATTTTTTAAACTCATAACTCCACCATCACGAGTTTTAAATGGTTTTCCGTCTTTTCCATTCATTGTACCAAAGCCAATATGTTCTAAGCCAACGTTATCATCTACTAATTTTACTTTTCTAGCAGCTCTAAATACTTGTTCAAAGTGTAATCCTTGACGAGCATCAACACAATACCAAATTTCGTCTGGATTTAGTTCTTTTTTTCTTTGAAGAATAGTTGCTAAATCCGTTGTTTCATAAGATATTGTTCCGTTAGAACGTTTGAATAATAGTGGTGGCATAGGTGATTTATCTGTTTCCTCTTTTACTTCTACAACTTGAGCTCCTTCACTTTCGGTTAAAGCATTTTGTTGTTCATAGATTTCAGTTAATTCATCTATATATTCTGCAGCATCACTTTCTCCTAGCCATAATTCAAAATTTACATTTAATTTATCGTAGACTTGTTTAATATCATTTTTAGAAATTTCTACTACTTTTTTCCATAAATCATAATATCCTCTTTCATGATTTTGGATTTTATATGTAATATCTCTTGCTTCTTCTAGGTATTCTTCGTCTTCTTTGGACTTATTTGAGGCAAATGGATAGATTTCTTCTAAGTCTTTATTTGTTATTGTCAATTTAATTTCACTATAATCTCCCTTATATGAAGTATCAAAATAAGCTAAATTAGGATATCTTTTCTTAATTTCTAATACAACTAATCCTAGTGGTCTACCATAATCTCCTAAATGGGCATCTCCTATTACTTCATATCCTAGGGCTTTAGCTAATCTCTTTAGGGCTTCTCCAATATTAGCACTTCTTAAATGACCAACATGTAAGGCTTTTGCTACATTTGCTCCACCATAATCTAGTACTACTTTTTTCTTTGGTCGCTTATCTATATTTAAACTTTTATCTTCATATATTTTAGTTAATAGTTCACCTAAATACTCATCTGTTAAAGTAATATTAATAAATCCAGGTCCAGCTATATTTAAATTTGTAAATCTTCCATCTTCTTCTAATACTTTTACGATATCTTGGGCAATGATTCTAGGATTCTTTTTATATATTTTTGCTAAATTCATAGCGTCATTTAATTGAAATTGCCCTAAATCTCTTCTTCCAGATGGTTGCAATATTACGTTTTCTTCTTGATATCCAGTTTTTTCTACGATTTTTTTCATATTTTTATTTAAGTCTTTTATTATACTCATTCTATCACCTCTAATTGATATTTATATTCTTCATTTTCTAATTGATAATCTATTTTAATATTTTTTGCTTCTTTTATAATATTTTTTGTATTTATTGATAAATTTAATTCTTTTTTTAAGCTTTTCATCATTATTTTTCCCGTTGTTATCTTTTCTTTGGTAAATGGATATTCCATCCATAGTTCATCATTTTCTCGTCGGAGTTTTAAATCATTTAATTCTAATTGAACCATTGTATTATTTTCTTCTTTATATACTATCTTATTTTCGTTGGGATGATAAATAGCCTTATATTTTTTTTCAAGGATTGTATCTGGTGTTACTAATGTAACTTTTACGTTTATTTTGGGCATTTTTTCACCCCTTTCAATTTCTAGATTAGATTATAACATAAAACTTTTATTTTGCAAATTAAAAAAGGCTTATGCCTTTTCTCTTGATATATATGTATATATTCCATCTTCTTCTTGTTCAAATGTATAAATATAATTTTCTGCTGTTGTCACTTTGGAATCATCCATGCTGGTTGTTGTCACTGTTTCATACAATTTTATTTGTTTTCCTATTTTTTCTGCTTTTGTTAATTCTTTTGTAGTTTCTACTGCTGATGAACCCCCAGCTTCTATTGCAAATAAAATATAAGCATCTAAAGATTGTACATATTTATATCTTCCTACTCCATATTTATCAGTAAACATAATTGTATTTAAATCTAAATTAGCTTGGGAACCATATAAGGTTTTATAGATTCTTTCTACTACATCTTTAGAAATCATATTTTTTCCTTGACTATAACAATTACCTAGATTAGGATCTGTTTGATTTGGTACTTGAAAGCAAGAAATCATATCCATGTCAGATTCTTTAATATTAACATATACTAATTCCATTTTATTTACTTCTGGCATGTTTTTGATGTCAATTTTAGCTTGACTCATTCCTTCTATTTCATACATCCAATATGGTGTATATTTACTATTCATTCCCACTTCATTATATAAATTTTGAACAAGTCGATTATCTAAACTTAAATTTTCTTGCTTTTCTTCGCTTGAGGTATTTTCTTTTGGTAAATTTTCTTTTTCTTTTGGTGTAGTAATATATAACTTATTATAGCCAATATACGTTAAACTTAGTAATAAACCTATTAGTAATATTATAATTAGGACTGTTTTTCCAGGACTTTTTTCTCTTTCCATAACTTTCTCCTTACCTTTTCTTTTATTATACCTTTTTTTTACTTTTTTTGATACATATTTTTTTAAGATATTTCAGATAATAGTAAAGAAAGGAAGGATTTCATGCGTTTTTTTAGAAAATTAGCTAAATTATCGATGATTATTTTTGTTGTTATTTTACTTATTTACTTGGGTATATATTTATATGTTAAATTATCACCAAAAGTAGTAATTAATACTACTAATAGTGTTTTTCTATATGATAAAAATGAAGAAGTCTTTTTTCAGGGAAATGATGAGAAAGAATGGGTATCACTTGATGATATATCCCCTTATGTTATTGATGCTACTATCTATACTGAAGATAAGAATTTTTATAAACATCATGGATTTGACTATTTAAGAATTTTAAAGGCCTTATATGTTAACCTAACTGCAGGTTCTACTAAGCAGGGTGCTTCTACTATTACTCAACAGTATGCTAAAAATTTGTTTTTATCTTTTGATAAAACTTGGAAAAGAAAATGGGACGAAATGTGGTATACCATTAAAATTGAAGCTAATTATTCTAAAGATGAAATATTAGAAGGTTATTTAAATACTATTAATTATGGTCATGGAATGTATGGTATTGAAAATGCTAGTAAATATTATTTTGGTAAATCTGCTAGTGAACTAGATTTGGCTGAAGCAACGATTTTAACAGGAATACCAAAATCTCCTTCTAATTATTCTCCTTTAATTAATCTTGATGCTGCGAAAGAAAGGCAATTATTAATTTTAAATACACTTGTAGAAAACGGTATTATTTCGGAAAAAGAAAAGAATAAAGCATATGATGAAGAACTCGTTTTCTTAGGTAAAGAAGACCGTGAAGAATTAACGACTGTTATGTATTATCATGATGCGGTTATGGATGAATTAGAGACTATTGATAGTATTCCAAAATCTTATTCTGATACTAGTGGATTAAAAATCTATACTAATTTGGATTGGGATTTGCAAAAGAAAGTGGAAGAGAATATTAAAGAGTCTATTCCAGAAGACTCTGATATTCAGACTTCTGTTGTTTTAATGGATCCTAATACTGGTGGTGTTTTGGCCTTAGTTGGTGGAAAAAATTATAATGAATCTTCGTATAATCGAGCTACTGATTCTTTAAGACAAGTGGGTTCTACGATGAAACCATATCTTTATTATGCTGCTTTAGAAAATGGATTTACTTCCAGTTCTTCTTTTACTAGTGAAGAGACTACGTTTGTTTTTAATAATCAAGAAGATTATACTCCGCAAAATTATAATAAAACGTATGGTAACAAACCTATTTCTATGGGTACTGCTATTGCCTATTCAGAAAATATTTATGCTGTTAAAACTCATCTTTTTTTAGGAGGAGATGCGTTAATTAATGTTGCTAGAAGAGTTGGTATTACTTCTAAATTAGAAAATGTTCCTTCTTTACCACTTGGTACCAATGAAATTAATATTTTAGAGATGGCGGCTGGATATTCTGCTTTTGCTAATTTAGGATATAAAGTTGAACCTCATTTTATTGAAAAAGTTGTAGATTCCGATGGAAAGGTTTTATATGAAGCGAAAAACAAAAAAGATGCTGTTTTAAATCCTAGTATTACATTTATTTTAAACAATTTATTAACTGCTACTTATGATCCTGATTATATCGATTATAATTATCCAACGGCTATTGGTCTTTCTTCTAAACTTACTCATAAATATGCTTTAAAGAGTGGAACAACTGAAACGGATAATTGGGATATTGGGTTTAATAAGAATGTGGTTTGTGCCGTTTGGGTTGGTTATGATGATAATCAAGCTTTAAAAACTAGTGAATATAAATATGCACAAAATATTTGGTATCAATCAATTGAATATTATGAGCGAAATGTTGATAGTAATGATGGTTGGTATGAAATGCCTAGTAATGTTTCTGCGGTATTAGTAGAACCAATTTCTGGTCGTTTAGCAACTGATACGGATAAGAAAAAGAAAATGATGTATTTTATTAAAGGAACAGAACCAACTAGTAGTGAACAAGAAGTTTTTGATGAAAAAGTTGATGGTAGTTATCCTTCTTGACATTTCTTGACATTAATCAATATTTTTGGTATAATATACAACACTTGAAGAAGGGAATTCGTTATGTATAAAAATTTAGATGATTTTTTTCGTCATGTTCAAAATCCATTAGATAGTAAAGATAGTATTTCTTCTTTAGTAGATATTTACTCTTCTTTACATGATTTTAATGGAAATTTTTATGCTAAATTAAAAAAAGTAAATTCTGTTAATGGTGGCTTTTATAACTTGGATGAAAAAAATGATTTTTTTGTTAGTTTATTTAATTGTTGGAAAGATATTATTCTTCACTCTAGTTTTTCTAAAGATCATAGACTAGATTCTTTTAAGAAATCTTTAGAAACTTTTCCTAATAGTAATAATATATTTGAAATTAAAGAATTATTATCAAATGAAGAAATAAAAAACTATACTAATAGCTTCTTAAATACTGATTCTTCTTGGGTATGTATGGACTCTTTTCAAATTCATGAATTAGATTCTTTCCAACAACTACTTCCTTATGATGTGGAGCACCGTCTTTATATTAATATTGATTTGTGTAGTATTCATAAGTTAGGTAAATTGTTTTTTGAGCAATGTGAAAAGTCTCACTTACCTTATCACTTTAAATTTAGACAAGATGATGAGCGAGATGATTCTTTTGTTGTTTATTCTGATTCTAATCATTTATTAACTTATTATCATTTATTAGAAGAAATTATAAATAAGCATCCTGATTTAAAAGAACATATTCATCGTCCTCCTCTTCTTACTGGAGTTGTTGATGAGTGGATAGGCTATGGTTCAGAATTTATGATTCCTAGTCAATCTTATAATTCTATTCGAGCATATATTGTTCAGAAAGTATTACAAAAGGAATTTAAAGAAATTATTACTGAAAAGCCCAATTTGCCATTAAAAATTAATCGAAAATCAACTACTCTTATTGATGAAATTACTTCTAGGATAATCAGTAATAAAATTTCTATGCTTACAAATATTAACTCTATCTATTTTTTTGATACATATGGAATTAAGCCTGCTAATTTAAAAAAGAGAACTTTTTTAATTCCTTTCTATTATAAGATTAAAAAGACTATTCTTAATGACTTAAAAAAAAGTAATTGGGATTTTTCTAATCTTTCTTATAAATCTATCAAAATTAGTGATAGTGAATTTTATCAGAGTTTCTTTTCTACTTTTCCTGATATTTTAAAAAATTATCCAGAAGTAAACTTAGAAATTAAAAATTCCATTGTTAAAGAAGCTAAAACAGTTGGTATTTCTGATAAAAATTTTTGTTTTAATGTTTTTTCTACTTGGAATTTGTCTCATGAACAGTCTGACAATAATTCTCAAAAAACTTATTATCTTTCTAAATAAGGCCTTGGGCCTTTTTTATTTTTCTGTTTACTTTCTTCCTTTTTCTTTCCTAATTTGTTATAATTATATTATCCGGGGTGATGCTAATGATAGAATATATTTTAGGTGGTATTGTTTTAGTTTCTCTATTAGGAATTGTAATTATTGTATATCATAATAAATTTCGTATTTCTGTAGTTAAGATGGAAGAAGCTGAAAATAATATTGACTTATTTTTACAAAAGAAATTAGATTTATTAAAAAGAGGAAAACAAATTGTGATTAAAGAACTAAAATTAGAAAGTTTTTTAGATCAACTTGATAGTGAGACTGTTTCAGAACTTAATCATTTTGAATTAAATGACTTATTAAAACGTTCTTATAATGATTTTTTTCAATTATTAGATGAAAACGAAAAATTGTTTAAGAGTGAATCTTTATCTCATATTATAAATGATATTAATGATAATGAAATTGATTTGGTTGCTGCTATTAAGTTTTATAATGATTCTGTTGTTGTTTTTAATCAATTGATTGTTAGTTTTCCGTCTAATATTATTAGATTATTCTTTGGATATCGTAAAAAAGAGTTTTATAATCATGAAAAAAGAGAAATTTATGAAATATTAAAGGAAAATTAAAGGAGGGTATTATGTCATTTATTGAATCTATTAAAGAAAGAGCTAAGAGTTCTAAAAAGACTATTGTTTTACCTGAAACTATGGATCGTAGAGTTTTAGAAGCTGCTGAAGAAATTTTACATGAAGGAATTGCTAATATTATTTTATTAGGTAAAGATGAAGATATTCGAGAAAAGAGTCGAGGTTTTGATATTAGTGGAGCAACTATTATTAATCCTTTTACTTCTCCTTTGACTGAAGAATTAATTGAAAAATTAGTAGAAATTAGAAAAAATAAAAATCTAACGTATGATGAAGCTAAAAAATTATTATTAGAAGACTATATGTATTATGCATGTATGCTTGTTAAAACTGGTAGAGCTGATGGTGTTGTTAGTGGTGCTTGTCATTCTACTGCTAATACTTTAAGACCTGCTTTACAAATTATTAAAACTAAGCCTGGAGTAATGTTAGTTTCTGCCTTTTTCTTAATGGTAGTTCCAAACTGTAAATATGGAGATCGTGGTACTTTTATTTTTGCAGATAGTGGATTGGAACAAAATCCAACTCCAGAACGTTTAGCTGCTATTGCTGCTTCTAGTGCAGAATCTTTTAGGCTTTTAGATGGAAAAGTTCCTATTGTTGCTATGCTTTCTCATTCTACTAAGGGTAGTGCTTCTCATCCTGATGTTGATAAAGTAGTAGAGGCTGTTAAAATTGCTAAAGAAAAATATCCACAATATAAAATTGATGGTGAATTACAATTAGATGCTGCTATTGTTCCAGAAGTTGCTGCTTCTAAAGCACCACATAGTCCTGTTGCTGGCAGAGCTAATGTTTTAATCTTTCCTGACTTAGATGCTGGAAATATTGGTTATAAATTAGTACAACGACTAGCTAAAGCCGAAGCTTATGGACCTATTACTCAGGGTATTGCTGCTCCTGTTAATGATTTATCTAGAGGTTGTTCTGCTGAAGATATCGTAGGTGTTGTTGCTATTACAGCTGTTCAAGCACAAAATAAATAAGACATGTTTTGAAGCATGTCCTTTTTTTTATTCTACTCTCCAGTCTATAGGTTTTATGCCTTTACTTTTTAAAAACTCGTTTGTCTTAGAAAATGGTTTGCTACCAAAGAATCCATTATAAGCTGAAAATGGAGAAGGATGAGCAGACTCAATTACATAGTGAATTGGGTTAGTTATAAGTTTTTTCTTAGCTCTAGCATAACTGCCCCATAGAATAAAAACTACGGGTGTTGTCTTTTTATTAATTATTTCAATTACTTGGTCTGTAAATTGTTCCCAACCATGGCCTTTATGGGAAGTTGGTGTATGTGCTTCTACAGTTAAGACTGAGTTTAATAGTAATACTCCTTCTTTTGCCCATGGTTTTAGTGAGTTATGTTTTGGAAATGGTATTCCTAAGTCACTTTCTAGTTCCTTAAAAATGTTTTTTAAAGATGGTGGTTTTAATACTTCATTGCTTACTGAAAACGATAATCCTTCTGCTTGATTTGGGCCATGATATGGATCTTGTCCTAATATGACAACCTTTACATTGTCAAAATCTGTATATCTAAAAGCATTAAAGACATCACTTCTTTTAGGATATACTGTTTTGGTTTTATATTCTTCTTTAATAAAATTCATTAAATTTTTAAAGTATTCTTTTTTATATTCTTCTTTTAATAATAAATCCCAAGTATTTCCTATCATTTTATTACCTCCATCTATTTATGATAACTTTCATGATTCATAATTTTAAACGCTCTATATATTTGTTCTAATAATAGTACTCTGAACAGTTGATGGGGAAATGTTAATTTAGAAAAAGACAAATGAAATTTAGCTTTTTCTTTTATCGATTTTTCTATTCCATAACTTCCACCTATTATAAATGTTATATTACTATTTATCATTTGAATATCTTCTAGTTTTTTAGCTAGTTCTTCTGATGAAAGCTCCTTTCCTTCAATTTCTAGGGTAATTATGTAATCTTTTTCAGAGAGATGTTTCTTTATTTTTTCTCCTTCTTTTTCCATTGCTTGTAAAGGTGGTAATAGACCTTCATCTTTAATTTCTATCATTTCTATATCTGTATATTTTCTTAATCTTTTACTGTATTCTTCTACAGCTTCTTTTAAATACTTTTCTTTTAGTGATCCTACAGTTATTATTTTTATCATATTACACCTCTATCATTGGGCTTTCTTCTTTTTGCCTTGCGATTAAAATATGAATTGGCGTTTCTCCTAATTCTTCATGAACTGCTTCTAAAGCTTTTTCTTCGGTATTATTTTTTTCACTTAAATGGGCAAGTACAATATACTGAGTATTTTTTCCTATTATTTTTTTTAAATATTTTGCTGTTGTTTTATTTGATAAGTGGCCTTTATCACTGATTACTCTTTCTTTTAAAAATCTTGGATAAGGTCCATCCATTAACATAACTTCATCATGATTGGATTCTATGATATAGATATCTTTTTCTGTCATTTTGGCTAGATACTTTCTATTAATATATCCTGTATCTGTAACATATACTAACGATTTATTATTATATGTAATAATATAGCCTACAGAACAAGTTGTATCGTGCGAAGTATGAATTAACTCTACTTCTACATCTTGGATGTTAAATTTATCATCTACAAATTCACAACGATAAATTGGGACAATGTCTTTTAAATCTTCATACATTTTTTCTGGTATATAGACAGTTAAGTTGGTATGACTAATTAATGATTTTAAACCATTAATATGATCTTTATGACTATGAGTAATTAATATTCCATTAAATTGTTCAAAAGAAAGGGAATTTTCTTCTAAACTCTTTTTTAGAGTTAAGTAGGAAATTCCCATATCTATAATAATATTTGTATTATCACATAATACAATTGAACAATTTCCTTTGGAACCACTAGCGATTGTTTTTACTTTCATTTTAATAGAATGCTAATGGGTTTACTGGTCTACCACCACGATATGGGAATCCTCTCCAAATAGCGAAGTGTACATGAACTCCGGTTGCGGCTCCTGTCATACCCATGTTTCCTATTATTTGTCCTTTTACTACATAGTCACCAACTTTAACTTTTCTTGATCCAGATACCATATGAGCATAAAGTGAATAGTATCCATTTCCGTGATCAATTGTGATATATTCTCCGTTATCATATTTATAAGCAGATTGAACTACTATTCCGTCATTGGCAGCAAATATGTTAGAACCGTATCCACATCCAGCAATATCGATGGCATCGTGTAATACTCCCCATCTATATCCAAATGGACTTGAGACAGATGAACAAGTTGCTGGCCATCCCCATTCTCCAGCAGTTGCAACAACGCTTCCATAACCAACATAACTAGATTTTTTACCACCTTTGACAACAATTTCATTTGTTGGCTCTTTTAATACTTTATCTTCTTCTGGTACTGGTGCAACAGATACTGTTTGACCATTTATTTTTTGTACCTTTTGAGTTTTTCTAGTTACTCCTTTTACTCCTGCCTGTATTACTTGACTATAACCTACTACTTTATCATTGTCATATTGAGTTTCTGTTTGATAATTTGTTTCTTCATCAAAGACAACGTGATCTTCTTCTACGACACTGATTTGAGGCTTTAAAATACCTAATGTTACTTCTTGTCCTGCATATAGAAGAGTGTTGGCACTTGTAAATTCTGGATTGGCAATTAAAAATTCTTCCGTAGATATTTTATTATTAAATGAGATTTCTGAAATGGTGTCTCCTGGTTGAACTACATATTTTTGTTGATCCTTTGTTGTACCGAACATTAAATATCTACTTAACGTATTTGTATCTTGATATATTGTAGCATCCACTGGAATATTTTTTTTAGTAATTGTAATTTTATTTTCTAGATAAATCCTTTCAATTAATTTTCCAGTATCTTTGATTTCCTCTTGTGTATCATTGGCATAGTTGGAATAATCTTCATCAGATACAAAAGAGTGAACAACATTATCTACGGCATCTTCAAATGTTTTTTTATTTAGAACGTAAATAGTTTGATTTTTTCCTTTTATTTTTGTTCCATCTACGGCTTGAGAATCAACACCACTTATTTTTATAGCATATCCTTTAATAGTAAATGGTGATATATCTTTAATCTTATTATAAATCTCTTTTACAGAAGATATATCATTATCAAAAGTTATTTCTTTTTCAATATCAAGATCTTCTGGTAAATATACTTTATCAACATTAAATTTTTCTTTAATTTGATTTTGTTGTTTATTTATATATTCTTCCAATTCGTTTTTAGATTTAATTATTCCTATAGATTTTCCTTTTAAATATACACGGTATACAGTATTTGGCTTGGGATAAGTAAATGCTGTTACTAATGGTAATGAAAATCCTAGTAGAAATATTACTAGTAATTTAGGAATTCTTTTAGTCATTTTATTCTTCACCCCTATTTCCTTTACTTAGGTTTAACATAGTTGAAGTATCCTTTTTGAATAATAATTCTACTGTTGCGGTTGGTCCATTACGGTGTTTTCCAATAATTAATTCAACGATACTTGTATTATCTTCGTTTCTTGCTTCTTTTTTATAGTAATCATCTCTATATAAGAAAGCTACAATATCAGCATCTTGTTCGATAGATCCTGATTCACGTAAATCACTCATAATTGGTCGTTTATCTTCTCGAGATTCAACACTACGTGATAATTGGGAAAGAGCTATTACAGGGACTTGTAGTTCCATTGCTAATGTTTTTAAACTTCTGGAAATATCAGATACTTCTTGTTGTCTATTTGCTCCATAGTTTTTTCCACCAGATATTAACTGTAAATAATCTATTACAACTAATCCTAAGCCTTTCTCACTACTTGCTAATCTACGACATTTTGCTCTAATTTCTCCAATTGTTATACCTGGAGTATCGTCCATTACTAAGTTGGTATTAGATAGCTGAGATACTGCTTCATTGATTCTTTTCCAATCTGTATTCATTAAATTACCAGTACGTAATTTAAATCCATCTACTTGACCTAAAGAAGAAATAATACGAATTGCTAATTGTTCGGCACTCATTTCTAGATTAAATAAGGCTACTGCTTTATCTTGGGTCATTGCAGCATGGGTTGCTAAATTAAGTGCAAAGACTGTTTTTCCCATTGCTGGACGGGCTGCTATAATAATTAATTCATTAGGATGAAATCCTGTCGTTAATTTATCAATATCATACCAACCTGTTGCTAAACCTGTTACTTCTCCTTTATTTTCTGATAATTTTTCTAGATCAGATTGTGTTTTTTGAAGTATTTCTTTTATGGTTTTAAATTCACTGGATTTTCTATTCTTTACTATGTTTAATATTTTCTTCTCGGAGTTGTCTAATATTTCATTTACTGTTTCATCTGTTCTATATCCTTCAGATGCAATATCTGTTGCTGTTTCAATTAATTTTCTTAGAATAGATGCATCTTCTACATTTTTTATATAATAGTCAATATTACTTGCTGTTGGTACAAAGTTTAAAACTTCTGTTAAGTATTCTACTCCACCAATTTCAGTTAATTGATTATTCTTTTTTAAATATCCTGTTACCGTAGTAATATCAATAGGTGTCTTTTCATCTACTAGGGCATTCATAGCTGCAAAAATCTTGCCATTTTTTTCATCATAAAAAGAGTCTGCAGTTAAATTTTCACAGGCTTTTTGTAATGCGTATTTTGAAAGGAAGCAGGCTCCTAAGACAGATTCTTCTGCTTCTATATTATTGGGCATTGTCTTTAATGGCATATTTTCACCTCTATTTTATGATATGTGCTTTGATTGTTGCTTTGATTCCTGGATATAGGTTTATATCAACACGATGAAATCCTAAACTTGACATTGCTGTTGTTAATTCTATTTGACTTTTTTCTATTTTATATCCAGCTTTTAGTAGTGCGTCCTTTACTTGTTTTAAACTTACACTACCAAATACTTTATCTCCTTCTCCTGTTTTAACCTTAAAATCTAAAACTAGTTTATCTAATTCTAATTTTAACTTTTCTGCTTCTTTCTTTTTAGCTTCATCTTCTAAAGCCTTGGATTTCTTTTCTTTTTCTAATTTAGCTAAATTTTCTTTAGTTTTTATAACAGCATAACCGTTTTTTATAAGAAAATTTTCTGCATATCCTTCTTTTACGTTTTTAATTTCTCCCTTTTTACCTTGGTTTTTTAAATCTTTAATGAAAATTACTTCCATTTTATTCACCTTCTTCTTCAGATATTGCTTTTTTTAATTCTTGTTCTACTTTACTTATTGTTGTATTTTCAAATCTAGCAGCACCATTATAATGGTTTCCACCGCCACCTAATTTCTCTAGAATATTCGTAATATCATAATTTCCTAAACTTCTAGCACTAATACCTATGGTGTCCTTACCTATTTTTCCTATTACAAAAGATGCTTCTATATTATTAAAGAAAAGTAAGGTATCAGCAACCTTGGCTAAATCTTCTCTTCTATAAATTGTATATGGACTTGCTTTTGTAAAAGCTATTTTCTTATTAATTGTTTCAATGTCTGTTAATAATTTTTGACGTTCAGTATATTCTTCAATATCTTGTTTTAATAGGTATTGTACTTTTTTGGCACTAGCTCCTAGATTGGCTAAATAATAAGCTGCATAATAGGTCTCAGCACTAGTCTTTAAAGTAAAGTTGTTCGTATCTAGAACAATTCCTGATAATAATACAGTTGCATAATATGGGTCTAGTTCGACATCATAAAACTCTGTTAGTTCTGTAATCATTTCGCATGTGCTTGATACTTCGTCATCGTCAATAATTAAAGCATTTTTAATAGTTGTTTTTCCTAAATCATGATGGTCAATAATTACTTTTTGATCTATTTTCTTTAAAACACTTTGATTTTGTACTAATTCTGTCTTATTTGTATCTAGAATAATTAATAGGTTTTTCTTGTTATTGGGATAGATATATTTATCTATATCTTCTCCTTTTATTATAGGAATACATCCTTCTAATTCCTTTAATATTTTTTCAACACCTAATTCATGTTTTTTATCATCTATAATAATATAGCAATCTTTTTTTCTTTTCTTTAATAATAAGCTTAGACCAACACAGCTTCCAAGAGCATCTAAATCTAAGTCTTTATGAGCCATTAAGAAGATTACTTTTGCTTTTCGTATATGCTTATTTAAAGCACGTCTTTGTTCAATTATCTTCATTTTTGCCTCCTGTGTTCTTCTTTCTTATTATATAATACTTTCTTTCGTTTGTAAAATGAAAAAAGAGTTCACATGGAACTCTAATTATTATCTTGTATAAGGCATTAAAGCGATTGCTCTTGCTCTTTTTACTTGTTTTGAAATATATCTTTGATGACGAGCACAGTTACCAGTAACTCTTCTTGAAACAATTTTTCCTTTTTCATTTACATATCTTTTTAATGTTTCAGGATTTTTATAGTCAACAGTAGCACCAGTACACATCATACAAACTTTTTTCTTTCTGCGTCCAAATTCTGCCATCTTTCTTCCTCCTTTTTTAGAATGGTAATTCATCATCGCTTATTTCAATACTTGAACCGAAATCAGCGAAAGGATTGCTATCTACATCTGTGCCTTTTGGCTCTGGATTTGATCCGAAGTCATAAGGTGTAGGATTTGTAGTGTTTCTAGGTTGTGAACCTACACTATTCACATTTGTAGTTGCATTAACATTGGTATTCATATTATTAGAGGATCCCTTTGAACCAAGAAATTCAACATTATCAGCTACGACTTCTGTTACATAACGTCTTTGACCATTTTGATCATCATAAGTTCTAGTTTGAATACGTCCATCTATTGCTACTTGACTACCTTGAGAAAGATAGTTTTTTACATTTTCTGCTTGTTTTCTCCAAACTACAATATTAATGAAATCAGCTTCTCTTTCACCATTGGCATTTGTGAAGTTTCTGTTTACAGCTAAAGAGAAGGTTGCAACAGCAGTATTACTTCCTGTATATCTTAATTCTGGGTCTCTAGTTAATCTTCCAATTAAAAATACTTTATTCATATTATACCTCTTTATTAGTCTTCTACTTTTACGATTAAATGACGTAATAAGTTTTCATTGATTCTTACAACTCGGTCGAATTCAGCAACAGCTTCTGGTGTTGCTTCAACTACGAATAAGTAATAATATCCTGTTTTAAACTTGTTAATTTCGTATGCTAATTCTCTAGGTCCCATTGCCTTTTCTTCTAGCATTTTTGCTTTTTGATCTTCTAAGACTTTCTTTAAGTTTTCTGCTGTTTTTTGAATTTCTGTTTCTTCCATATCAGGTCTTACGATGAACATAATTTCATACTTTCTCATTTTTTACACCTCCTTTTGGACTAATGGCTACATCAGTAGCAAGGAGTATTTAAAATACTCGTTAGTATTATAGCAACATTTTATATGTTTGTCTAGATTATTTTGATACTAATTCTTATTTTTCTATACTTTGATAAAAACATCCTACAAAGTTTTGTCCTATATTTTTTGTTTTATCTCGTACTTCCTCTGTATGGGAATAATAATCTTTATTGGTATATGTATCTATAGGACTTTCTTTTATATTTTCTATTTTTATCTTTTCTTTAGCTAGTTGTTTTTTGATTGCCTTTATTAAATCTATATAATAAATATCTCCTTTTTTAGTAATACATTCTTTCCACACTTCTTGATTCGTAGCCCAGGCTGGATATTTATCATATTGGTAGTTTTCTTTTTTTATACAACTTCCTATATAGATATGTATATCCTCTGGGTTACTATTTACTTCTTTCTTTAAAGCTTCTACTGTCCATCTTGGCACTTCCCTATTAATTTGTTTAGCACCACAGTGTGAAACTGCTGCAACTTGTTTTTTTGTATCTTCTGCAATTACGATTGGACAGTCTGCCATTCTGTGTCCTATCACGATGTTAGGATTTTGACTATCGATTAGAAGAATATCACATGGTAGTTTTTCATACCAATGATCTTCTTGTAATAGATTTTCTTTTTGTATTTTAATGTAGGTGCCATCTGGATACTCTATATTTTTTTCTACATCTTTTTGTTGTGGTTGAGTTATATTTTTTCCATTAAAATTGTATTTTTTCCCAATTTTGTCTTTAACTTTCGATAGCTCATTTCTTCTATCTTGTTCTGTATAATTTTCAGGGTAAAATTTTTTTGCTAAACTCATACAGCCGTCATTTCTATTAGTTTCAAATATGATTAGTTGATATTTTTTCATTATTCTTTCCTTTTATAAACTTAAACATTAAATCTAAAATGACAAATGTCTCCATCTTGCATAATATAATCCTTGCCCTCTAGTCTTGCACGTCCTGCTTCTTTTACCTTTAACTCATTTCCGTATTTTACTAAGTCTTCATATGACATAACTTCTGCTCTTATAAATCCTTTTTCAAAGTCTGTGTGAATAATTCCAGCGCATTGTTTAGCATTCATTCCTTTTTTAAATGTCCAAGCTCTTACTTCGTCCTTTCCAACTGTGAAGTATGTTGCTAAACCTAGGATTTTATATGTTGCTTGAATTAATTTATCTAGTCCAGAACCATCCATACCAAGGGCTTCTAACATTTCTTCTTTTTCTTCTTTTGTTAATTCACTTAAATCTTCTTCTACTTTTGCACATAGACTTACTACTTGTGCATCTTCTTTAGCAGCGTATTCTTTTACTTGTTTTACATATTCATTGTCTGGATTACCTATTTCACTTTCTTTTATGTTTGCTAAATATATGATTGGTTTAATTGTAAGAAAACTATAGGATTTTAATAATTTTAATTCATCTTCTGTAAAATTTACTTGTCTTAGTGGTTTATTTTCTTCTAAGGCTTTTTTGGCTTTTTCTAAGGCTTCTAATTCTGTTACATCATCTTTGTTTTTGGTGGTTCTAGCTTTTTTAGATACTCTTTCTAGTCTATTATTAATAACATCTAAATCTGCTATAGCTAACTCTAGATTAATTGTTTCAATATCTCTTATTGGATCAATATTTCCGTCTACGTGAATTATTTTTCCATCATCAAAGCAACGAACAACTTCTACAATAGCATCTACTTCTCTAATATGAGATAAGAATTTGTTTCCTAATCCTTCTCCTTGAGATGCTCCTTTTACTAATCCTGCTATATCTGTAAACTCATAAGCTGTTGGTATAAATCTTTCTGGATTATACATTTCTTTTAATTTGTCCATTCTCTCGTCTGGTACTGTAACAACTCCTACATTTGGTTCAATGGTTGCAAATGGATAATTTTCTGCTAATATTTTTTGATTTGTAATGGCATTAAAAAGTGTTGATTTTCCTACATTTGGTAATCCCACTATTCCTGCTGTTAAACTCATAATTATACCTCTTTTCTTTTTTTCTTGTTATATTTACAGTTCTATTTTATCATATTCTATCATTTCTGGCTCTTTTTTTGTTTTATTCGGTTTTATTATATATTATTTTTTATTTTTTTCAAGAAAAAAACACCGAGCGGTGTTTATAGTGTAGGATATACTCCTGGTCCTATTGGCAAGCCTGTAATATACCATCCCACTACAATTAGGATCCATGCTAAGAAAATAATTAAAAAATATGGAGTAATCATTTTTAAGGATTTTCTAATTGTAATTGGTTTATTTTTATTTAGATTATAGATATTTAAATATCCTAGGTAAATTACAAATGAAGCTAAAACAGGAGTAAAACCATTTGTCATAGAATTTCCAACACGCATTACTATTTGGGCAAATTGTGGGGAAATATTTGATTGCATAAACATTGGAACAACAATTGGAGAAAAGATCATCCATTTTGTTGTTGGACTTGTTGTTAAAAAGTTGGCAACTGCTATTATGATTAATGTTACAACAATTAATGGAATTCCACTAAATTTTAAATATTCTAGTAAACTTGCTAACCAAGCTGTAACAATTAATCCAATATTTGTTTCTTTTAATACAGCTATGAATTGAGATACAACAAAGATTAATACAAAAATGTAACTTGTTTTACTAAATTTATATCCTATTTCTTCTATTAATGCTTTATCGTTTTTAATAGATTTTGCTCCAATTCCATAAGCTAATCCCATTAATACTAGTAATAATGTTACTAAGTATGTAAATCCTGATTGAAAATATGATGTTTCACCAAATAATTGCTTTAAATATGTTTTTTCATTCATGTCTAACAACATACCAGAGTATGGTAAATTTGGTATTAACATGTAAATAAATAAAAGTATTACTATGATTCCAGTAATGAAAGCAAAACGTAATCCTCTTTTTTCATATTTTTCGCGTTCTATTCTTTTTTGTTCTTCTTCTTCTAAGTTGATAATTCTATATTGTTCTGTTTTAGCATATTCTTCTTCTTTTTTATATTTTCCTATTTTTGGAGCTATTATTTTTTCAATAATAAATGTTCCTATAATAGATATTAAAATTGACGTTGCTATGATAAAGAATAAATTAGATGTTAACGCAATATGGGTATTATTATCAATTAGCCATGCTGCGTATTTCGTATAGTCCATTAGAGCTACTTCCATGGATCCTACAAAGATTGTAACTCCATATCCAAAACTTACACCACAGAAGGCAGTAATGATACCTAAAATTGGATTTCTTCCATTAATAAAATAAATTAAAGCAACTAATGGAATTAGTATTGCATATCCTACTTCATTTATTAATGACGATATAGTTGCAACAAATAGAATTATAAAGGTAAATACTTCTTTTGGTATTTTTAAAAAATATCTTTTTGAAAGAGTTTCGATAAATCCTGTTGCTTCTGCAATTGTAATTCCAATCAATGCTAATAATAATGTTCCTAATGGTGTAAAACTAATAAAGTTTGTTGTTGCATCTCCTATTAAAAATTTCATTCCATCAAAACTGAATAAATTCTTGACTGCTACTAATGTAGGCTCAAGTTCATTGGTATTTGGATTAATAGTATTATAAGTTGCTTGCATTTCAAATGCTGATAATATTCCACTTAAAATTATGATTAAAAAAATTAAAAATAGAAATACCGTAATGGGATGGAAATAAAATTTCTTGAGTCTTAATTTTCTTTTCTCTTGCATATTTTATCCTTCCTCAGAAATTATTTTTTTTAGTTTCTTATTGAATTCTATTCTTGGTATTAAAACTGTTCTTCCACAGTTTATACATTTTATTTTGATATCTGCACCTACTCTAGTAACTTCCCACTCATTTGTTCCACAGGGATGAGGCTTTTTCATTACTACTTTGGTTCCAACTTTATAGTTATTATTATTATTTTCCATGAGTCACCTCTATTTGTTGACAAGTAACTTTAATGTTTCTTTCATCTAGACGCTTTTTAAATTCACTTCGTAAAAAGCGTTCTGCTGAATAATTATTCAATGGTTTTGTTTCTACTACAATACGATATTTCATATTGTTTTTATCAAAATCATTTAATCCTAATATTTCAATGTCTTTAGTAGCATTTGGTACTTTTCCATTTAATTCTTGTCTTATTTCTTCTAAGGCTTTAGCTACTTTATCAGGATCTTCATCATATGAAATACCAATATCGACAACTGCTAGATAATTATTAAGACTATAATTAATTATACTATCTAACTTATGGTTAGCAATGATTTTTACAGCACCTTTATAGTCTTTTATTCTTGTTGTTTTTAAGCCTAGAAAAATAACTTCTCCCATAAAACCATCATATTCAATGGTATCTCCTACTTCAAATTGATTTTCTGTAATAATTGAGATACCAGCAATTAAATCTTTTGCTAAATCTTGGAATGCTAAACCAATAATTGCTGTTGTTATTCCTAATCCAGCTACTATGGATTTTACGTTTACTCCAAAATTTGCTAATATTCCTAGTACTACTATTACAACTATTGAATATTTTATGATATTTAAAATAATAATTCTTATTGTATTTGCTCTTTGTTGATGATGCTTTCTAGTCATTGGAGTTTTATTAATGATGTTATTTACAAGTTTTTTTAATAGTTTATATACGATAAACCCTATAGCTATATAGACTATAGGAAAAATTAAATGTTTAATTTCTATTGATAAATTATCAAATATTTGCAATTAGGATTACCTCCTTGTTTCTAAATTCATAATTTCTAATAAACGGTTTAAATCATTTCCATTTACAAAACTAATTTCTATTTTATTAGATTTTATTTTTACTTTGGTACCTAGTTTATCACATAATTCTTCTTCTAAATATTGATATTCGTTAGTTTTTGAAACATGTTTTTGAATTTTATGAGTTCTAGCAAATTGTTCAGGAGATTGAGTTAAAGTTTCTAATTGTCTTACACTCATTCCTTCATTTATAACTTTGTTTGCTAATTCTTGTTGTTGTTCTTTACTTTCTAATTTACTAAGTACTCTTGCGTGTCCCATTGTTAATTTATTCTCAGAAATTAAATTTTGAACAGTATCAGGTAATGTTTGTAATCCTATCATATTCGTAATATAACTTCTACTTTTTCCTAGTTTTTTAGCTAGTTCTTCTTGGGTTATATTTAATGCTTCAATTAGTTTTTTATAGGCTCTTGATTCTTCCATTGGATTTAAATTTTCACGTTGTAAATTTTCAAGTAAGGCAATTTCCATCATTTCTTCATCTGAAAAATTTCTGATGATTGCTGGTATTTCTGTTAAGCCTGCCATTTGAGAAGCTTTTACACGACGTTCTCCAGCTATGATTTCATATCCTTTGATACTCTTCTTTATTATTATTGGTTGAAAAACACCATGTTCCTTTATAGAAGCTGCTAATTCTTGTAAAGCTTCTTCATTAAATACTTGTCTTGGTTGATATGGATTGCTTCTTAAATCCGAAATTTTTACTTTTACAATTTCTTCTTTAGGAGTTTCTGTTAATATTCTTTCTTCCATTTTATTATAGTCTATTGGTTCATTATAAAATAATTCTTCTAGACCTCTTCCTAATGCTCTACGTTTATTATTTTCCATTTCTTTCAATCACTTCTTTCGCTAGATTTAAATAAGCTTCACTTCCACGACTTTTTGGATCATATGCTATAATTGGTTCTCCGTGTGATGGAGCTTCTGTCAACCGAACTAACCTTGGAATAATTGTGTTATAGACTTTTTCTTTAAAGAATTTTCTAATGTCTTCTACTACTTCAAATCCTAAATTTGTTCTAGAGTCTAACATTGTTAGTAATACTCCTTCAATATCTAATGTAGGATTTAAACTTTTTTGAGCTAACATAATTGTTTTTAATAATTGAGTAATTCCTTCTAGAGCGAAAAATTCACATTGTACGGGAATAATTACAGAATTAGAAGCTGTTAAAGCATTCGTTGTTATTACTCCTAAAGATGGTGGGCAATCAATTATAATGTAATCAAAGCTATCTTTAATATCAATTAAATGAATTTTTAATTGTTCTCCTTTTAAAAATCCTGTTTCTTGTTTACTTTTTTCTACTAATTCAATGTCTAATCCTGCTAAATTAATAGTTGCTGGTAATACATATAAATTTTTATATTTTGTTTTAATCATTGCTTCTGAAATTGTACACTCACCAATTAAAACATCATATACACTTTTTTCAATATCTCCCTTGTTTATTCCTACTCCTGTTGTTGTATTTCCTTGTGGGTCTAAATCGATTAATAAAACTTTTTTACCTAGTACTGCTAATGATGCAGAAAGATTGATACTAGTTGTTGTTTTTCCTACTCCACCTTTTTGATTTACTAAAGATATCACCTTTCCCATGTTTATCACCTGTTTCCATTTTTACTAATATATTGTATCAAATAAAAATACTTTTTTAAATGATTTTCGAAAAAAAAGTAGATTTTTGTCTACTTTCTTATTCTGCTGTCTTATCTAATTTTATAATAATCTGGTAAGATTTAGAGAAATTCATTTCGTCTATTTCTGCTTTAACACCCTTATGATTTAATTCTTCTACTAAATTTCTAACTATATCAATTGATTTTTGAACAGTAAGTGGTTCATTGTTATTAATATTGATTAGAGAAGCATTATTTAATGCTGCTGTTGAAGATGTATTATTTTGCTCTTTCTTTGTTGGATGAAGTTCATTTGATGATACCGTATTGGTATTAGCTGTTGCTACTACATTTGGTAAATCTACTGGTATTAAATCAGGGGTTTTAAAATAATCTTCTATTTTTTCTTTCTGAGCTTTGGATGCATCTGTTTTTACTATTTCCTCGGCTGGTGTTATAAATTTAAAATTTGATTCATTATGTGTTTGTGGTTGACTAATTGGATTTATATTTAACAAACTATCCAAATCAGCAGTTGGTCCTGCTTGAGGCGTATTGATATCTACAGCGTTAGCTTTTATATCTTTGATGTTTGGTAGAGTCTGACTACTCATAGGATTCGTTCCACCAATTGCTACTGCGTCATCATCATCATCGTCATCATCGTTAATTTCTCCATAATTTATAAATCGTGGTTGAGAATCATTGGATTCTGTATTTGTTGGAGGAACTATTCTAATTTCGCCATAGTTGGAATTATCTTCAGGTAACGCTGCGGTTGGTTTTAAAGGATTGTTATTTACAAAGGCAGTTGAACTGATCGATGAATTTGCTGGAGTAGCAACATTATTGTTATTCATATTTTCTTCCTCCTCTTTAGGATACATCTTTTTAATTTCTTCTTCTAACTGTCGTACTGTCATCTTTTCATTAATTACTCTTTTTAGCATTTCTTTTTGTTTCTTTTTATCAGGCATATTTAGTAATGTTCTAGCATGACGCTCTGATATTTGCTCTTTTAATAATGCGTCTTGTACTTCATCAGAAAGAGATAGTAATCTTATTTTATTAGCAACAGCTGACTGACTTTTTCCCATCGTTTTAGCTAATTCTTCTTGGGTCATTTGATCTAGCTCTAATATTTTTTGATATGTTCTTGCCTCTTCAATAGGATTTAAATTACGTCTTTGTAAATTTTCCAATAGTGCTACTTTGGAACTTTCCTTGTCATCTAAGTTTCTAATTATTGCAGGTATTTTTGTTAGTCCTGCTAAAGCAGACGCTTTGTATCTTCTTTCTCCAGCAATAATTTCGTATTTTCCATTAACATTTCTAACAATAATTGGTTGAATAACACCATGTTCTTTAATTGAAACAGCAAGTTCTTTTAATGCTCTTTCGTCGAAAACCTCACGAGGTTGAAACCTATTAGGTATGATATCATCTAAATATAAATAAACAACTTCATCTTTGTTTTGTTCTTGCATAGATATCCCTCTCTTTTTATTCTTTCTAGTTTTCCTATGGTATCATTATAGCTTATTTTTTTTTAGCTTTCAAGATAAATACAAAGAAAAAAGACCAATTGTATTTTTATCAATGTCAACATTTTAATACAATTAATGTCTTTTATTACTTATTATAACTAAACTTCTATGACTTTCCTCTTTTGGAAGATAAAATTTTGTTATTTTTTCTATTTTATATTTTTTATTGATTCTTTTTTGTACATCTTCATTTAATTCTTATTCTATGTTTCCTTTCATAGCTACCAAAACACCATTTTTATTTACTAGATGCATTGTATATTTTAATAATTTTTCTATGTTTGCGACAGCTCTGGCTGTTACTATATCAAACTGTTCTTTATAGTCTTCTGCTCTTATATGAATAGCTTTTATATTATCTAAATTTAAGTCTTTTATGATTTCATTTAAATAATTTACTCTTTTTTGTAAAGAATCAATTAAAGTAATATTTAAGTTTGGATAAAATATTTTTAAAACAATTCCTGGGAAGCCTGCTCCACTTCCTACATCACAAAGTGTATTTATTTTAGATAGGTCTATTTCTTTTACTATTGTTAGACTATCATAAAAATGTTTTAAATAGACGTCTGGTTTGGAAGTTATTCTTGTTAAATTAATTTTTTGATTCCATTCTATTAGTAATTCATAGAATTTATTTAATTTATGTAATTGTTCTTTGGTTGGATTAATACCTAATTTTTTTATTTCAGTAATAAAATCTTCTTCTATCATATTACCCATTCTTTCTTAAATAGACCATTAAAATTGATATATCAGCAGGATTTACTCCACTTATTCTAGAGGCTTGGCCTATTGTTGTTGGTCTGATTTCTGCTAATTTTTGACGTGCTTCACTAGCTAAATTAGGTATTACTTCATAATCTATATCTTCTGGAATCTTTTTTTCTTCTAGAGCTAACATCTTTTCTGCTTCTTTATTGGCTTTTTTGATATAGCCTTCATATTTTACATTAATTTCTACTTGCTCTTCCTCTTCTTTGGTATAATCTAGTTCTATAAAATGTTTGATATGATCAAATGTTATTTCTGGTCTTTTTAATAAATCATATAAAGATATACCATCTTTTAAAGGTGTTGAAGGAATTGATTCTAGATAAGAATTTATTCCTTTTTTTGGAGTAATTCTATTATTTTTTAACTTTTCAGTTAGTTCTTTTATATGATTCCTTTTTTCACAGAATGCTTGGTATCTTTGTTCATCGATTAGACCAATTTGATAACCATAATCTCTTAATCTTAAATCGGCATTGTCGTTTCTTAATAATAATCTATATTCAGCACGAGATGTTAATAATCTATATGGGTCTTTTACTCCTTTTGTTACTAAATCATCAATTAATACTCCAATATAAGATTCATTTCTTTTTAAAATCAAAGGTTCTTTGCCTTCTAACTTTAATGAAGCATTTATTCCGGCAATTAGACCTTGGCCTGCGGCTTCTTCATAACCACTTGTTCCATTAATTTGTCCAGCAGTATATAAATTTTCTATTATTTTAGTTTCTAGTGATCTTTTTAATTGCTTTGAATCGATAGCGTCATACTCTATCGCATATCCATATTTTAATATTTTGGCATGTTCAAGACCTGGTAAACTATGAACCATTAAATCTTGAATTTCATTTGGCATACTTGTAGAAAATCCTTGTAAATAAATATCATCATAGTATAAGCTCTCTGGCTCTAAAAATAATTGATGTCTTTCTTTATCACTAAATCTTACAACTTTATCTTCTATTGATGGGCAATATCTAGGGCCTACTCCTTCTACATAGCCACCATACATACTAGATTCCTTTAAGTGCTCTTTAATTATTTCGTGAGTCTTTGGTGTTGTATAGATTAAATAACATGAAATTTGATCTTCTGGTTTTCTATAAACTATATTATCAAAAGAAAACGTATGAGGTGTTTTATCTCCTTTTTCTTCTTGAGCTTTACTATAGTCTATTGAGTTTTTATCTATTCTTTGTGGAGTACCTGTTTTTAATCTTTTAATGGTAAAGCCTAATTTTCTTAAATTATCACTTAAAAATTTAGATTCTTTTTCTCCATGAGGACCGCTAGGTTTCTTTTTAGATCCTGTTAATACCATAGCTTTTAAATAGGTTCCTGTTGTTAAAATTACTGCTGATGATAAAATTTTCTCTTCATTTTCTAGAATAATTCCTTCTATTTTATTATTATTTACTATTAAGTCTTCTACCATAGATTCTTTAATTTCTAGATTTTTAGTAGATTGCAATGTTTTTAACATTTCTTTTGGGTAAATAATTTTATCTGCTTGAAAACGTAATGCTTGTACAGCAGGGCCCTTTTTAGTATTTAGCATTTTTGTTTGTAGGGCTCCTTTATCAGCATTTCTTCCCATTTCTCCACCTAAGGCATCTATTTCTCTTACAACAATACCTTTGGCTGGTCCACCTATTGATGGATTACAAGGCATATCGGCAATATTTTTTATATTTGATGTTACTAATAATGTTTTATGTCCAAGTCGAGCTGATGCTAAGGCTGCTTCGCAACCTGCATGTCCTCCTCCTACTACAATTATTTCATACTTCATGTTCTCACTCCTATTTTCCAACGCAAAAGTTTGCAAATAAATGATCTAGTATTTCTTCACTATAGGTTTCACCTATAATTTCACCTAAATAATCAAAAGTGTCTTTTAAATCTATTTCTATCATATCTATTGGTAGACTGTTGTGTAATCCTTCTTCTGCTTCTTTTAAACTTTGGTAAGCTTTTTTGGCTAATGAAATTTGGCGTGCATTAGTTAGATATGTATAGTCTTTTGATTTTATAGATTCTAATTGAAATAAATCAATTATTTTGTTCTTTAATTCTTTTATTCCTTCGACAGTATTTGTATTTGTTTCTACTACACTATCTAGGGAAGATTTAGATATATTTATTTTTTTCTCTAAGTCATTTTTATTTATTACAATAATTCTCTCTTTATTCTTTGTCTTTTCTAGAATTTCTTTATCTTCTGAAGTTAACTCTTCATTATTATTTAATACTACAATTACTAAATCTGCTTCATCAATCATAGATAAACTTTTTTCTACTCCGATTTTTTCAACAATATCTTCTGTTTTTCTAATACCTGCAGTATCAATAATATTTAAAAGAATTCCTTCTAAGTAAACTTGTCCTTCTACAATATCTCTTGTTGTTCCTGCTATATCAGTAACAATAGCTTTATCTTGTTCTATTAATTTATTTAAAATACTACTTTTCCCTACATTAGGTCTTCCAATAATTACTGTTTTTATTCCTTCTTTGATTAGTGTAGAGTTTTTGGATGATTTTATAATATCTTCTAATTCTTTTTTCATAGAAATTAATTCTGTTTGAATTTTTTCTTTTGTTACTACTTCTATATCATGATATTCTGGATAATCAATATTTACTTCGATACTTGCTAATAATTGTTTTAAACTATCTCTAAACTTTTTAATCATATTTGATGTTGAACCACTAAGTTGAGAAACAGCTAACTTATTTGCTTCTTCACTTTTACTATCTATGATATCCATTACTGCTTCACTTTTTACTAAGTCAATTCTACCATTTAAAAAGGCTCTTTTGGTAAATTCTCCTGGTTCCGCTAATCTTGCTCCATGCATTAATACTGTTTCTAGTATTCTTTTTGTAGAAATAATTCCTCCATGACAGTTAATTTCTACAACATCTTCTGTTGTGTATGTTTTAGGAGCTTTCATAATAGAAACAAGTACTTCATCAATTACTTCTCCTTGATCTATGATATGTCCATAATTAATTGTATGACTTTCCACTTTGCTTAAATCTTTACCTTTAAAACAGCTATTAGCGATTGATATTGCTTCTGGTCCACTTAATCTAATAATGGATATAGCCCCTACTCCTAAGGCTGTTGAAATTGCTGCTATAGTATCATTCATGATATATCACTTCCTTTTTTCTTCGTATATTATAGCACATTATTTACTTTTGTTTAAGAAAAATAAAAAGAAGATTACTCTTCTTCCTTAGGCTTTACGACAACGTAACGATTAGGCTCTTCCCCTTCACTTTGTGTATATACTTTTTTGTTATTGGTTAGAGCATTGTGAATAATTCTTCTTTCATAGGAATTCATAGAATCCATTTTTACTTCTATCTTTGTTGTTGCTACTTCTTTGGCAACTTTTTTAGCTAGTCTTACTAATGCTTTTTCATGTTGTTCCTTATAATCATTAACATCAATTAGGAATTTATAATTTTCACCAATTTCTTTTTTTATATATTGACTTGTTATTATTGATAAAGCATGAAGATTTTTACCGTTTTTTCCTATTAATAAGGCATCATTATCAGAATAAATTGTATAAGTTGGTATTCCTTCTTTTACCTTTACTTCAATATTTACGGTAAATCCTAAATCTTTTAATAATTTAGATAAGTAATTTTTAATTTCTTTTGCTACTTCTCTTTTTTCTATTACTTCAATTTCTACTTTTTTACTTTTAAATAAACCACCTTTTTGAACTTCAGTTTCTCTTATTATAAGATTTTCTTCCATTTCTTCTAAGGCTATTTTGGCATTGTTTATTGCTTCTTCTTTTGTTTTTCCTGTATACTTATGCTTTTCCATTTACTTCTTTGCTCCTTTTTACTTCTATATTATGGGTTTTCTTTAGTAAATTT
>CALVSS010000003.1 GCA_944359095.1 uncultured Bacilli bacterium
TATATTTTACTTTTTCTGCTGTTAGAAAGCCAAAAGAGTATAATACTATTCAAGTAGGAAATTTTGATATTACTTATAATGATATTGGTACTAATTTAGGTAATATTATTGATTTAACTCCAATTGTACCTATGAGTGATGAAAAGGGAGTTTTAACTAAAGTTTATAAAGTTAAAATTAAGAATACTTCTTCTCGTAAACAATCTTTTCAAATTAAATTGATGAAAGATGTTGCGATGATTACTCAAGATGATTGTAGTGATAAGCAAGTACCTAATGGCTATATTCATTATCAGATTAATAATGGTGCTGTTCAAATGTTAGATCCTGTAAAAAGAAGTCCTATTATTTATGAGGATACTTATCGTGGCGGAGAAGAAGAAGTTATAAAATTTCGCTTTTGGATTACAGATCTTTTACCATTAGAATATCAGAATTATCATTATCATGCGAAATTAAGTGTAAAAAGTATAGAGACTACAAATTAGTAGTCTCTTTTTGATAGAAATTTTTCTATAATTCTACTTGTTAATAGGGGATATTCTAAATAGGAAAAATGACTTGCTTGTTTATAGATAATTAAAGCAGAATTTTTTATTTTTTTGTTTATTAATCTACCGTCTTTTAATGGAGTTGCTTTATCTTTTTTACCCCATATTATTAATGTCTCTTGTTCTATATAGGGTAAATAGTATTTTAAATCTTCAGAAATAATATTTTTAAAAGTTTGATACATTTTATTAGGTAATGTTTTATAATCTGTAGATCCAAATAGTTTTAATAATTGTTGATGATATTTATCTTTTAGTTTTTTTGGTAAAATATATTTTATTAGTTTTAATAATTTATATAATTTTTCTTTTAACCATAAGAAGAATGATTTTTTTCTTTTGATTCCGGCAATATCTATCATAATTAATTTATCTATTTTTTCTTTGTAATATCCAGATAGTAGAGTAGCAATTCTTCCTCCAAAAGAGTGGGCTATGATGATAGGATTTGTTATCTTTTTATCTGTCATAAAGTCTCTAATTATATTGGTATAGTCATAGATTGTTAAATCTTTACTCGGAAAAGGACTGTTTCCAAATCCTGGATAGTCTAGGATATAGATTGTAAAATTATCTTTTAAATAGTTAATTAGATAGGTAAATGTTTTTCTAGTGTCTCCCCAACCTGGAAGTATTAGAATTACTTTATCTTTTTCGCCATATTTTTCATAATAGATTGAGTAGTCATCTCGATTATAATACATATAGGTTCACCTGTTATAATGTATTCTTAAATTTTTATTTGGTTATTCTTGTATTATTTTTCTAGTTTATGGTATAATATAAATGTCAAGGAGATGCGAGAACTGTTCTCATATAAAACCGACTAAAATGACGATACGGGAGTCTTGATCTGCTATTGGTGTTGAAGACCTTCCTCTTAGAGGGTAGGGATCCTAAAGATAGCGTACGGACACCCACCTGTAAATATGCAGGTTTTATCGTTGGGCAGCCGCTCTTCCTTGACTTTTTTTTGTTTTTTATCTATAATAAGCGCACGAGGTGGTAGCATGTTAGTATTACCAATAGTTAATCGTAACCGTGTTATGAATGTTAAAATTTCTTTAAAAGATGCTCAAAAAGTTCAAAACGGAGTTATTCTTGATGATATTAAAGAAAGTGATATTGTTTTTAATCAATATCACTATTTAGATTCTAATTATCAACAGGAAAATGATGGGACTATTCATTTTATTCGTAATATGTCTTTACTTTGTAATAATGATTTTTTAGTTACTACGAGAGAAGATACAGAATCTAATTGTTATGATGTTTATCAAGTTAAAAAGCCTCCTAAATTTGTAAATCCAGCATTAGATAATTTGTATGCTGATGTTATTACAGATATGCGTAAAGAACTTCCTAGAGTAAAAAAAGGACGTTATTTGTCTTTGGAAAGATTGGGAATGGGAGAGTATCTTACGGAATCTAAAATTGCTGCGTTACAGCAAATTATTAAGTCAGAACCTTCTAGAAGTAGATGGCCAAAATTATTTCAAGAAGCAGGGATTGCTGATTTACCTCTTACTATAGAATTTTTAAAGCATTTTGATTGTACTATTATTAGTGATACTACGTTACCAGTAGATACTTTACAAAATACGATAGAGTCTTTACGACCTTTAAATACACAAGATTATCGTGAGATAAAAAAACATTTTGATATGGCTCTTGCTAATCAAAAAATTTATTCTAAATTATCTTTAGTTAATCATTTATTATATAATCAACCTTATCGATTAATTACTTCAGAAAAAGCAAAAGAGCAAGTAAAACAAAAAGTAAAAGCTCCTATGGAGGGTATGGAATATGGAAGTATCTAATTTTCTTTCACGCTTTGAAATGATGGTTGGAAAAAATAGTATTGATGTATTAGTTCATAAAACTGTTCTTATAGTTGGAATCGGTGGAGTGGGTGGCTACGTTTGTGAAGCTTTGGCTAGGAGTGGAGTAGGACATCTTATTTTAATAGATTCAGATGTTGTTGAAATTACTAATCTTAATCGACAAATTGTTGCTTTAAGATCTACTCTTGGTAAGAAAAAAGTAGAAGTGATGAAAGATAGAATTTTAGATATTAATCCGCAAGCTACTGTTGATATCTATGATATGTTTTTAAATAATGATAATTTTTCTTTTTTAGATTCTTTATCTTTAGACTTTTTAGTAGATTGCTGTGATACGGTTTCTACAAAAGAAGCAATTATTACTTATTGTTTAAATAAAGATATTCCTTTTATTACTTGTCTTGGTACTGCTAAAAAAATGGATCCTAGTTTATTAGAAATTACAGAATTAAAGAAGACTTATAATGATCCATTAGCAAAAATTTTAAGAAAATATGTTAGAGATTATCATATTGTAGGGAATATTCCCGTTTTATTTTCCAGAGAACTTCCTTGTTCTTGTCAAGGACTTGGTTCTAGTGCTTTTGTTCCTAGTAGTGCTGGACTTTTAATTGCAAGTTATGTTATTTCTAAATTTATAAAATAAAAAATGAGATTTTGTCTCATTTTCTTTTTTTTAAAATTTTCTATATAAACCAATTGCTTTTCCTAGTATTGTTACATTTTTTAAGATGATAGGATCCATGGTATCATTTTCTGGTTGTAGACGAAAATAACCGTTTTCTTTATAGAAAGTTTTTACTGTTACTTCATTATTATCATTCATAGCAACAACGGTATCACCATTTTCTGCCGTATTTTTTCTTTCAACAATTAGAATATCACCATCATAGATTCCAACATTTATCATGGATTCACCACTTACTTTTAAAGTAAATATTTCATTTCTTGTTGTAAATAGATTCGTTGGTAGGGCAAAATATTCATCCGGCATTTCGATTGCTTCAATCGGATTACCAGCGGTTACTTTACCAAGTAGAGGAACTTCAACTACATTTTCATCTTTTTCTAAATATTCGTTGGGAACTAAAACTTCAATCGTTCTATTTTTTCCATTACCTTTAGTAATATATCCTTTTTCTTCTAATTTAGTTAAGTGAAAATGAATCGTTGCAGGAGAATTTAAGTGGGCTTGTTCGCCAATTTCTCTAACTGTTGGGGGATAACCATATTGGGCAATCCATTTTTTTATAATCTGTAAAATCATTTCTTGCTTTGTTGTCAACTTTTCCATATGTTTTCCTCCTTTTTATATAATAAGTTTAGCACTGCAAGTGTCAAATGTCAAACAAATGTTTTAAAAATCTATTGACACGAACAACTGTACGATATATACTAGACATGTAATGAAGGGAGAGATGTTTATGAATATTAAAATGAAAAAAATGGTTAAAGAGGGTTTATGGTTATTTCTTCTATATTCTTTTATTACTTTATGTCTATTTTTAGCAACGGATAGAATTGAACGACTAGATCAAATTACAGGGAATTTTCGAAATACTAATGGAAGTGTATCTATTAATTTAGGTAAGTAAACAAATACAATTTATGATATACTACTATTAGGTGATGTTTATGAACAAAATAATTTTAGTAGATGGTAATAATTTACTATTTCGTAGTTTTTATGCTACTGCATATCAAGGTGTAATTATGAAAAATTCGAAGGGGTTTCCTACCAATGCATTATATGGTTTTATTAATATGATGCATAAGATTGTAGAAGAAGAGACTCCTTCTTATATTATGGTAGCGTTTGATAAAGGAAAAACGTTTCGCCATGATAAATATGTTGATTATAAAGCTGGTAGAAGTGAGATGCCGGATGAGTTAAAATTACAATTTCCTAAAGCTAAAGAAATTTTGGATTCTTTGGGTATTAAACATTTTGAAATTGATAACTATGAAGCAGATGATATTATTGGAACACTTTCTTTAGAAGTTGAAAAAAGAGATGATTTTATTGCAACTATTATTAGTAGTGATAAAGATTTGTTACAGTTGGTTAGTGATAAAGTTGTTATGAAATTGTTAAAACAAAGTGGTCATATTATGATGACAAAAGAAGAATTTATTAAGACTTATCAAGTTCTGCCAATTCGTATGATTGATTTAAAGGCATTGATGGGAGATCCTAGTGACCATATTCCAGGTGTTAAGGGTATTGGTGAAAAAACAGCTATATCTTTACTTTCTAAGTTTCAAACTTTAGATAATTTATATCTTCATATTGATGAAGTTAAAGGTAAGACAAAAGAAAAATTAGAGAACGATAAAGATAGTGCTTATATGAGTTATGATTTAGCAACGATTTATCGAGAAGTTCCTTTAGGCTTTACTTTAGATGATTGTAAGTATACAAGAGAAAATACAAAAGCTTTTAAGAAATTACTAGAAGAGTTTGAATTTCATTCTTTATTAAAGAAATATCATTTAGATACGGAAGAAGTAAAGAAAGAAGAAAAAAAGTCTGATAATTTTACTATTTTACCTATTGATCAATTAAAAGCTAATACTTTTTCTTTTTATGTAGAAACTAGAGGTAAAGTTTATAGTAAAAGTGAAGTTTTGGGAATTGGTATTTATGATGGAGTCAATGGTTATTTCTTATCTTTAGATGAAATTTCTAAATATAAAGATTTATTTTCTGGAAATAGTTATAAATATACCTATGATTTAAAGAAGGATATTGTTGTTTTAAATCCTTTAGGAATTAGTATTCATCAGGTTACTTTTGATACGATGATTGCTAGTTATTTACTGGATTATGTTGTAAAAGATGATATTAGTTTTGTTGCTCAAGCATTTGATGTAAAACTTCCTTTATATGAAGATTTGTATGGTACAGAAAAACGTCCTAAAGAAGTGAGTGATGATGTTTTACGAGATGTTTGTTGTCGTAAAGCTAAGTTTATTTATGATACCCGTAATCAATTATTAGAACAATTACAAAAAAATAATGAGTTAGAATTGTTTCAAAAGATTGAAATGCCATTATCTAGAGTTTTAGCTGATATGGAATTGACTGGTATTTTAGTGGATGTTGATTATTTAGATCAAGTTGCTTTAGAATTAAAAGAAAAAATGGAAGATGTTGAGAGGGAAATTTATGAATTAGCTGGTGTTACTTTTAATATTATGTCTCCATCACAATTAGCTAAAGTTTTATTTGAAACTTTACAAATTCCTTATCCTAAACGCGTTAAAGATGGAAAATATTCTACTAGTAAAGATATTTTAGATAAGATTAGATTTGTTCATCCAATTGTTGATAAGATTTTAGAGTATCGTACTCTTGCTAAACTATATACAAATTATGCAGTTGGTTTAAAAGCAGAAGTTAGGGAGGATGGACGAATTCATACTATCTTTACACAAACATTAACTAGGACGGGAAGACTTTCTAGTATTAGTCCTAATCTACAAAATATTCCAGCACGACAAGAATATTCTAAATTAATTAGGAAAGCCTTTATTCCTGATCCTAATTCTAAATTATTGTCTAGTGATTATTCTCAAGTAGAACTTCGTGTTTTTGCCCATATGTCTAATGCAGAAAACTTAATTCAGGCCTTTGTGGATGGAAAAGATATTCATACTAAGACAGCATCTGATATTTATCATGTTCCAATGGAAGAGGTAACAAAAGATATGAGACGTACTGCTAAAGCTGTTAACTTTGGTATTTTATATGGAATTAGTAGTTTTGGACTTAGTGAAGATTTAGGTATTGATATTCAAACAGCTAAAAAATTTATTGATAATTATCTTAAAACTTATCCAGGAATTGCTGAATATATGGAAGAAGAAAAGAAAAAGGCTTATGAGTTGGGCTATGTTACTACACTTAGGAATCGTAGACGAGTTATTGAAGAATTAAAAAATAAAAATTATTTGATTCGTAGTAGTGGAGAAAGAATTGCTCTTAATACACCAATTCAAGGAACTGCAGCTGATATTTTAAAGAAAGCTATGGTTGAAATATATGATGAATTTCAAAAGCGTGGATTAAAAAGTAAAATGCTTATTCAAGTACACGACGAATTAGTATTTAATGTATTAGATTCTGAACTTGATGAAGTCATTGCTATTGTTAGAAATATTATGGAACATACGATAGAGTTAAAAGTTCCTTTAAAAGTTGATATTGAATATGGTAATAATTGGTATGAAGCTAAATAGAAAGTAGGTGTTTTATGCCGGAAAAACCAGAAGTTGTTACTGTTAAAAATACTTTAAAAAGGCAGGTATTAGGAAAGAGTATTACTGATTGCTTTGTTTATTGGGATAATATTATAGCTTATCCTTCTGTTTATGAATTTAAAAAAGAAAAAAAAAAAAAAAAAATATTAGATATTACGACAAGAGGGAAATGGCTAGTTTTTGAACTTACGAAAGATTTATTATTAATTCATTTAAGAATGGAGGGTAAGTTTTTCTTTCGTAAGATTGATGATAGTAAAAATAAACATGAACATGTTTTCTTTACTTTAGATCATTCCATTAGTTTTCGTTTTCATGATGTTCGTAAATTTGGGAAGATGTATTTATTAAATAAAAAAGATGCTTATTTACGACCACCATTATGTGATTTAGGGCTTGAATATAATGATTCTAATCTTACAGCTAATTATTTATATCAAAAAATTCATGAAAAGAAATTACCTATTAAAACTGTATTATTAGATCAAAGTATTATTTGTGGTATTGGTAATATTTATGATGATGAAATTTTGTTTAAAAGTCATATTTCCCCACTTAGAAAGTGTTATAAGATTACTAAAAAAGAATGTGGTACTATTATTGAAAATACAAGGGAAGTGTTAGATGAAGCTATTTCTATGGGTGGTACTACGATTAAGAGTTTTACCTCAAGTGAGGGAGTTCATGGACTTTTTCAAAATAAATTATCAATTCATGGAAAAATAGGGGAATGTCCTTCGTGTCATCATGAAATTATTAAAACTAAGATTGGTGGTAGAGGTACTTATTACTGTCCATTTTGTCAGAAATAAGTATACAATCTTTTTAATCTATTGTATAATGAATACGATTTGAAAGGAGTAGTGTATATGAAAAAAACTAAGATTATTTGTAGTATTGGACCATCTTCCATTTCTCCTGATGTTATGGAAAAAATGGTTTTAGCTGGTATGAATGTTGCGAGAGTAAATTTTACGCATGCAACACTTGAAGAAAGAGAACAGACTTGTGCTTCTGTTAGAGAAGTTAGAAAACGTACTGGTAAAAATGTTGCTTTATTATGGGATACAAAGGGTCCAGAATTTCGTAGTGGAGTGTTAGAAGGGGACTCTATTACATTAGTTTCTGGTCATACGATTCGTATTGTTAAAGAAAATGTTCTTGGTAATCAAGAAAGATTTAGTGTTAATCATCCAGAAGCCTTGGATGGATTACATGTTGGTTCTATTATTTTACTTGAAAATGCTAAAATGAAACTTGAAGTTATTAGTAAAGAAGAAGATGGAGTTACTTGTAAAATCGTTGATGGAGGAGTTCTTGGTAATCGTAAGAGTATGAGTGTTCCAGGAGTGAAATTAAATATTCCTTATGTTAGTGATTTAGACCGAGCTGACTTAGATTATGCTTGTAGTCATGGGGGAGAATTCTTAGCTATTTCTTTTGTTTCTTGTAAAGAAGATGTATTAGAGATTAAAGAAATTTTAAAAGAACATGACCGTTTAGATTTAAAAATTATTTGTAAAATTGAAAGTGAACTTGGTATTCAAAACCTTGAAGAGATTCTTGAAGTATCTGATGGTGTTATGGTTGCTAGAGGAGATTTAGGTACTGAAGTTCCTAGCGAACGTTTACCAATTATTCAAAAACATATTATTAAAGTATGTCGTCGTATGGGAAAGATTTGCGTTGTTGCAACCGAAATGCTTGAAACTATGATGGAACATATGCGCCCTAAAAGAGCAGAAACTAGTGATATTGCTAATGCTGTATTGGATGGTACTGATGCTGTTATGTTAAGTGGAGAAACGACAGTTGGTAAACACCCTATAGAAACTGTTGCAGCTATGGCAAAAATTTGTGAAGTAACAGAGCAATATGCAGAGTTTAATTATATTGATGAAAATAAGAAAATAACTTCTATTCCTTGTGCAATTGCTGAAAACGTAGTTCGTTCTGCAAATATGTTGAATGCCAAAGTTATTTGTGCTGCTACTATCAGTGGAGCAACCGCTAGAATTATTAGTAATTTAAAACCAAAAGCTGATATTTTGGCTTTATGTCCCGATGAGAAAGCTGCTCGTCGTCTTGCATTGAATTGGGGTGTAGAACCAGTTCGTCTACCAATGTGTTCATCTACAGATGAAGTGTTAATTGAAGGCATAAAAAAAGCCAAAGAAGTTATGCCTTTGACTAAAGGAGATATTGTATTAATTACTGGAAGTTTTCCTAATACTGGTGTTTCTCATCCTACGAACTTAATGAAGATTGCGAAAATTGATTAGTAAAAATTAGAATAAGTATTTTGTAATTCAAGGTGATTTAGAATCACCTTTTTTTTAAATATGAAAATTACTTGCAAAAGAATAGGGCATATCTCATTGACAAAAAAGGTGGGGGGGGGGGTATAATCTTAATAGGATAATCAATATTGATAATTGATTGATATTAAGATAGGAGTAATAAGATGATAAAGAATAGTAAAGGATTTACTTTAATTGAATTACTAGCAGTCATTGTAATTATGGGAATTTTATTAATGGTAGCGATACCAGCAGTCAGTAGAATTATAGAAAATTCAAGAAAAGATAGTTTAGTTACGATAGCGAAAGAATATGTCAATGCGGTAAGAAATAGTTGGGCATCCGACTCACTTTTATGTGGAAGTGAAGATAAGGTATCATCCAGTATGGATGAAGGTAATTATTATGTATTAATAGATACTACAACAGAAGCAACGGAAGAATTATTAGATCAAGGAGGAAAATCTCCATGGGGAAACAGAGACTTAAAAGGCTATGTTAGAGTAAATATAACAACGAATGCTAAAGAACAAAGAGTAACAAAATATTATATAGCAATAGCCGATGGAACCCATGGTATTTATGATAATGTATCTTCACCTACAGAAGCCGATGATTTAGCAAGAGGAGACGTTATCGTAAATTTAGATACCGATGATAATAAAGAAAAGAAGAAAAGTATCATGGAGATACCTTTTGAAACTGGAATGGTAGCATCATGTAGTTTAGAACATGGAAACTCTGATGGATTATCGCTTGAAAATGATTCTTGGGAAACCATTATATCAAGAGTTAAAGCTGGACAGGGATACCTATATAAAGTAGGAGATACTAAGACAGTAAATATGGGAAGTTTAGGAATCCATACGATAAGAGTTGCGAATACCTCAACACCAGCAGAGTGTTCCACCGCAGGCTTTTCTCAAACAGCCTGTGGGTTTGTCTTAGAGTTTGCAGATGCTATAACAAAACATGTAATGAATTTAGCAAGCGATGGATATCCATACGGGGATAATATAGGAGGATGGCCAGCGAGTGAGATGTATAACTATGTACAAAATGATATTTATAATGCCTTACCAAATGAATTAAAAAGTGGAATAATAGATACGTATGTAGTATCAGGACATGGCCCAACTGAATCGGCAAACTTTACTTCAACAGATAAATTATATTTACTATCTAGTAAAGAAGTATGGGGAAGTTATCCTGGTGGTCATGATACAGCAACCACTCAGACAAGACAATTAGATTATTATAAAGCTCATGGGGTAACAGTAATCAACTATAGTGGAGCAATAAAAGAATATAATGTATCTAATGTTGTTTGGTGGTTACGTTCGCCACAGAAATTGTGGGAGAGTTATTTTTTCCATGTTAACGTTTCTGGACATATGGATGCTAATAACTCAATTAGACTTGATGGTGTATCTCCTGCTTTTCGTATAGGCTAGAAGTTCTATTTATGATATATTAGTAAAATAATAAATATTGTTTAACATAAAAAAAGTACTTCTAATTGAAGTGATATGATAAAAGTAGACAAGGAGAAAAACACTCTAGTCTACTTTTTTCTATGCTATGATGATTGTAGGAGGATAAAATATGAAGAAGAATAATATGAGGACACCAAAAGAAAAAGAAAAAATTTTAAAGGAATTCTATTTAGGAAAATTGGGAAGAAATGAAATTTGTAGAAAATATAATATTTCTACTAAAACTTTAGCTGAGTGGAGAATTAAATATAAAAAATTCGGTATAGATGGATTAAAATCCAATACAGGGAAATCAAAAGGAGGAAATAAAGGATTAGGAGTAAAGAAAGGAAAAACCAATGAAGAAAAATTAAAATTAAAAATCATGAGATTGGAAATTGAAAATGCAAGATTAAAAAAAGGTTATCTAGTGAAAGGAGGTGGGGATCAAAAGGAATACGTTACTACATTAGACGAGAATACGAAATAATAGAGGAATTAAAATCACAATATTCAATAGTTAGTTTGTGTAAAGAAATGGCAGTAAGTAAATCAGGTTATTATAAATGGAAATATAGAAAAGAAAATCCAAGTTTAAAAGCAATATCTAGACAGTCAGATATAGATTTAATAAAAGAAATACATAAGAAACATCCTTCTCATGGCTATAGGTGGATAAATGCCTATGCCAGAAATAAATATGGTGTAGTATGGTCTGATAATCATGTTCATTTGTGTTGTAAATATGAAAATATTAGATCACAAGGTAAACATTATCAATGGAAGAAACCCGATGAGGAACATGAAAAATTTAATAATCTTGTATGGAATGGTTGGAAATATTTAAGTAGGCCATATGAAGTAATTGTATCTGATATGACTGCTTTTAAAGTTAAAGGGGTTTATTATGAACTTACTTTATATTTCGATGCTTGGAATAAAGAAATAATTGGGTATGGATTAGTTTCTCGTAAAGGTAATACTAAATCATATTATGATGGTCTAAATCAAGTTTTAAGCAAAATAAAAGAAGAACAAATTGAAGAACCTATAATCTTGCATACAGATCAAGGAACCGTTTATTCTTCTACTAGTTATAACAATCTTCTAAATGAATTTAATATTCAAAGATCCATGTCTAGAGCTGGCACTCCTACAGACAACCCCGTTAATGAATCATTAAATGGATGGATTAAAGAAGAATTGTTTATTGACTTTGATTTAAAACATTCTAATGATGTTTCAAATCTAATAAAATTATACATTAATTATTATAATTATGAAAGACCTAGTTATGCATTAAAATATAAAACCCCAATTCAATATAAAATTGAATCAGGATTTTAATAGATTGCTTTTTAAACTGTCTACATTTACTTGACTAGTTCATAATGAAGTGCTTTTTTTTGTAGTTTATCGTATTGTTCATACATTTTTTGAACATTATTTTCTAATAAATAATAATGTAGTATATAGGGAACAAATAAAATTAAAAGAGCAATAAATACAATAATTAATCCAATATTTTCTAAAGATAGGCCAAATAATAAAAATAATATAGCAAGAATTCCTGTAAAGACAGTAACAATTAAATGAATTAATCTTTCATGTTGAAATTGTTCTATTTGGATTAAATGATAGGTTAGTCTCTCTTTTGTTATAGTATTTTTTGTTTCTATATCTTTATCTGTTTCTTTTACGTAGTTTAAAATTCTTTCTTTCATTTTTTTACCTTCTTTTCTTAATTTTATTATAAATAAAAAATAGACGTTAGTCTATCTTTTCTGATAATTTTTCATTATCAAAGTCTTTTTCATCTTCCATTAATAATTCGTGGATTTCTTCTTCTTTGGTATCTACAAAGACTTCTTCAATTCTATCAACTCGACACTTTTCAGCTTTAATTATGGCATCTACTTTATCAATTGCCTCATCTAGGTCGTCATTTACTACAACATAATTATATTTTGATATTTCATTGATTTCTTTATAAGCTTGATGGAAACGTTCTAGTATTTTTTCTTTAGAGTCTGTGCCACGCTTTTTTAATCTTTTTACTAAAACTTTTAGAGAAGGGGGAAGAATAAAAATAAAGATTGCTTCTGGTACTAATTTTTTAATATTACTAGCACCTTCAATTTCTATTTCTAGGATAACATCCATTCCTTTATCTAATTTTTCTTTAATAGTTCCTTTTGGAGTACCATAGTAATTTCCAGCATAGTTTGTATATTCCAAAAAATGATTTTCTTTAATAAGTTTTTCAAATTCTTCTTTACTGACGAAATTATAAGTTACTCCTGGAATATCATTAGTTCTTGGTTTTCTACTTGTTGTTGATACCGATAACCAAGTATTTTTATTCTTTTCAAGTAGTCCATGAATGATTGTTCCTTTCCCAGATCCGCTTGGAGCTGATATTACGATTAATTGACCAGTTTTCTTTTGTTTAATCATTTACATTCTCCTTCCTATATAAATGTTGATTATATTCTTTTTTATATTCTTGTTCACTATTTTTATATGGTAATTGATATATTTTAGTAGTATTTAGTTCTAATTCTAATAATTTATCTTTTTCTTGGGATATTTTACTAATGATAGGGTAAGTAATTTCTTTTTTATGTTTATTTAAATATTGTCTTCCTTTTTCATTAAAACCTAGTAAGCGAATATAAGTTATCTTTTGATAATTTTTCATCTCTTCTTTTGTATCATTACAAAGAATATGTAAAAGAGCTCTTGATATTTTACTATAGGTTTGATGTTTAGATTTTACTTTTTGTATTAAGTTATCATATGTTGTTGCAGTCATAATTTCTTTTTTTAATTTTATAGCTAAATCTTGGTCTACTAAATGATATTTTTCTAAATTCTTTTCTGTTATTATTTTATATTTTAAAAAGTTAAAATAGTCTTCTTTTTTATGAATGGTTTTTGTTTTTAATATTTTATAGGTATTATTTGGTACTGTAGTTTTAATTTTATCTAAATCAGCAATATTTTCTCTAATAGAAGTAGCACTACTAATTTCTCCCGTTAATTCTTTTTCATTATAATTATTGGTTCTTTGTATTGTTAGGGGAGTAATTTTGTAGTGATTTTGTAAGATGGTTTTGATATATGTAATTCCTAAGATATCGTTTGGAGTTGATATTGTTTTTCCTGTTAAATCTTTTAGTGCTAAGGATAAAGCTGTAGGGTAATTATAACCAAATTTAGAATATATTTTTACTAGTTTGTCAAAGTCTTCTTGTTCTAGTTCTGCTTTTGCAATTTCCGTGATATCTGCGATATTATTAGATTCACTTCCAAAAATTAGTTTATCTACTTTTAAAGCTTCTAAGAGAGTAATTCCTGCGTAGCTAAAATAGTCAGCACTTTGTGTTACAAAAGCATAAGGAATTTCTACTACTAAGTCAACACCATTTTCTATTGCTGATTTTGTCCTTTCCCATTTATCTATTATCATAGGTTCTCCACGTTGGGTAAAGTTTCCACTCATCGCTACTATTATCGTTGCTTCTGGATATTTTTCTTTTATTTTTTGTATTTGATATAAGTGTCCATTATGAAATGGATTATATTCAGCTATAATTCCAATACTTGACATAGAATTCCTCTTTTCTTTTCCATAGTTTAGCATATATTTTTGGAAATGACAATTTACAGTTGTGTTATTTACTTATTTTTTATTATGAGGTATAATTTTCTTATGATTGAAGGATATATTCGTATTTTTTTTAAGATTTTGAATAAAATTTAATGATTTAGGATGTGAAGAGGATGAGAGTTATAGTAGCAGCAGGAGGTACTGGTGGCCATATTTATCCTGCCTTAGCCATTATTGATAGAATTAAAGAACGTGATAAAAATAGTGAAGTTTTATATATAGGTACTACTAACCGGATGGAAAAAGATATTGTTCCAAAGCGCGGTATTGCTTTTGTTGGAGTAGATATTGAAGGCTTAAATAGAAAAAATTTGTTTGCTAATTTTAAAGTGATGAAAAAGTTTTTTAAAGCGGTATCTAAATCTAAACAAATTATTTCGGATTTTAAACCGGATATCGTGATTGGTGTTGGGGGATATATTACAGCACCTGTTTTATATGCTGCTCATAAATTGAATATTAAGACAATGATTCATGAACAAAATTCTATTCCAGGGCTTTCTAATAAATTTTTAGCTAGGTTTGTTGATACTATTTGTGTCTCTTTACCTGGTAGTATTCAATATTTTCCAAAGAAGAAAACAGTTTATACGGGAAATCCTAGAAGTGAAGAAATTTTAAAAATTGAAAAAATCTCTAAAACAAAGTATGGTTTTTCTCCATCTAAAAAGTTAGTTCTTATTGTAATGGGGTCTTTAGGATCTACTACGATGACTAAAAAATTAAAAGAAGCAATTCTTAATTTTAGAGATAAAAACTATCAAGTATTAGTAATTACAGGTAAAGCATATTATGATGATTATTCTAGTATTATGCTACCAGATAATGTTTCTTTACTTCCTTATACAGAAGAGTTAATTCAAATTATGAAAGATACAGATTTAATGGTATCTAGAGCAGGAGCTTCTACTATTTCTGAGATTACTGGAATTGGGTTACCCTCTATTTTAGTACCTTCTCCTTATGTTACTCATAATCATCAATACTTAAATGCGAAAGAATTAGAAGATGCAGGTGCTTGTAAGATACTTGAAGAAAAAGATTTTTCTCCTAGTAAATTATGTCTTTTAATAGATCAAATTTTATCTAATCAAAAACTTTATTCTTCTATGAAAAAGGCGAGTAGTAAATTTGGTGTAAAAGATTCTCTTACAAGAATTTATCAGGAGATTACAAAGTTAGTTGGTGAATAATATGAAGCAATTATTAGATGAATTAGAAAAAATGAATTTAGGTAAGATTGATAGGGAGGTTTCGTTAGATAAATATACTACTTATCGTGTAGGTGGTGTTGCGAATGCTATTATCTATCCTAAAAATATTGAATGTTTAAAGAAACTATTACAAATATTGAAAGAAAGAAATATTCTTTTTAAAGTGATTGGTTTTGGTTCTAATTTATTGTTTAGTAGTAAGCGCTTTGATGGAATTATTATTCGATTAGACTGTTTTGATTATTTAGAATTCTTACCATCTAATAAACTTCGTGTAGGAGCTGGATATTCGTTAATGAAGCTTTCCAATTTAGTTGCGAAGCATGGACTAACTGGTTTGGAATTTGCTAGTGGTATTCCTGGAACTGTTGGAGGAGCTATTTATATGAATGCTGGGGCTTATAAGAGTGATATGGGCTATATTGCGCAAACGGTTACTGTTTTAACTCCAGACTTACGAGTAATTAAATTAGAAAATAAAGAGATGAATTTTCATTATCGTAGTTCTTTTTTACAAACCCATCCAGGATTTATTTGTTTAGAAGTTGTTTTGCGTCTTGCTAAAGGGAAAAGGGAAGCAATCGAAGAAGTTATTCGTGATCGTAGAAAGAGAAGAATGGAGTCTCAGCCTTTAGAATTTCCATCCGCTGGTTCTGTTTTTCGTAATCCAGAAGGGATGTTTGCAGGCCAGTTAATCGAATCTTTAGGATTAAAGGGTTATTCTATTGGTGGTGCTAAAGTTAGCGAAAAACATGCCAATTTTATTATTAATTATCATCATGCTACTAGTGAAGATATTAGAAATTTAATTTTATATGTAAAAGAAAAGGTTAGGGAAAAGTATCAGGTTGAATTAAAAGTAGAACAAGAATTTGTAAATTGGGAGTAATGTACGTGGCAAAAAAAATAATCAAAAAAAGAAAAATTAAATGGCTACCTTGTCTTATAGTGCTTCTTGTTTTAGGGGGACTATCTTTTGGTGGTTATTATTTTATAAAACTTCCTATTAAAAATTTAATTGTAGAAAATACTACGTATCTAAATGATGACTATATTTTAGAACTAGCAGGGGTTGAAGATTATCCTAGTTTTTGGCTTATTTCTACTAAAAAAATAGAAGAAAAATTAGAAGATGACCCTTATATTTTAAAAGCAAGTGTCAAACGAAGATTTTTTCATATTTTAGTGCTAGATATTAAAGAAAATAAGCCTTTATTTATTAATAATACGAATCAAACGGTTGCCTTTTCTGATAAAGAAGAAGTTCCTGTTTCTTCTGAAATTGATTTATTTCGAATTCCTAGATTAATTAATTATGTTCCAGATAATAAATATAAGTCTTTTATTCAAGGAATGGCTAATATTAAAAAGGATATTTTAGGTAAAATCTCTGATATTGAATATCAACCTAATGAATATGATAAAGATCGTTTCTTATTGTATATGGATGATGGAAATATGGTTTATTTGACTTTAACAAAGTTTGATATGATTAATTATTATAATGATGTTTTAAGTCAATTAGAAAATAAAAAAGGTATTTTATATTTAGATAGTGGTAATCATTTTCAAATTATGGAGTAAAAGAAGTTTTTACTTCTTTTTTGTTTTCTAAAAAGAAAAATATAGGTATAATGGTTATAGAATATAAGTCTTTTAAAGAGGTGCCACTATGAAAAAGAAATTTAGATCACGATATTTATTTATATTTCTTTTCTTTTTTACTGCTCAGTTTCTTTTCTTTAATATTCAAAGAGGGGATACTTATGTAAATTTTGGGTTTAGTTACGCTATTAGTAGAGGAGAAATTCCTTATTTAGACTTTAATTTAGTAATACCTCCGTTAGCTCCTTATTTATATTCTATATTTTTGTTAATATCTAAATCTATTTTTGTCTTTTACTTAGAACAAGCTTTCTTACTTACAGTAATGTTTTCTTTCTTATTTCAATTATTTGGTAAGAAAGCATGGATTTATTTTACTTTGTTATCTATATCTTATCCTATTTCTATGTCTTCAATTATTTTTCCAGGATATAATTTTTTATTACTATTTTTTCTAGTTATCCTTTTTTATTTAGAAAAAGAGAAGAAGTCTGATTTATTTATAGGAATTTTATTAGGTTGTTGTTTTCTTACGAAACAGACTGTTGGTGGACTTTTACTTCTAGTATCTATTTATTATTTATTTATTGATTACAGAAAGTTTTTAATTAGGATTCTTGGTTTTTTATTTTCTATTGCTTTTTTCTTATGTTTATTTTTAGTTCAAGGAAATTTTTGGGAGTTTTTAAATTTATGCTTTTTTGGATTATTTGATTTTAAAAATAGTAATTTGGCTTTTGATTGGTTTTATGTCCTTCTATTTTTTGTCGCATTTCTTATCTTGATTATTCGAATTATTAAAAAGCCAAAAGATATAAAGAACTATTATGTGTTACTTTTTTCTAGTTGTGTTTATCCTATTGTTGATTATTATCATGTATCTTTATTTTTAGGAGCTTTTTTCTTACTTATCTTAGAAGATATTCATATTAAGAGGGATATTTCTATTTATTGCATTATTTTTTCATTGGCTTTAGGTATTATCTGGTTTGGTGTAGAAAAATTTAGTATTTCTAATATGCGTTTTATATCTTATCCTAATTTTCCATATACTATGGTTTCTGAAAGTTATGATTACAGATTTCAAAAATTAGAAAATTATATTCAAAAGTTGGATGATCCTGTTATTTTCCTTTTAAGGAGCAGTGAAAACTATTTTTATAAGATTAAGAATAATTTAGATATTACTTATTTTGACTTGCCTAATTATGGAAATTATGGGTATGATGGTATAGAAGAAATTATTGATAGAATAAAAAAAGAACGAGGTAGTTATTTTGTAGTTGATCGAAGTGCTTATCTAAGTAAAAGTACTACTCAGCAATATATTAAAGAAGTGTTTTCTTATATTGCAAAGAATAGTACCTTAGTCAAAAAAATTGATTATTATGAAATTTATCATTATGAAAAATAGGAGGCTTTTTATGAAAAAAGTAATAAAATTTATTTTTATCTTTCTTATTATATTGCTTTTTAATTTATTATGTTCACCTATTAATTTAGATGAAATATGGAATTTTGGTTTTGCTAATAATATTTATAGAGGAGAAATACCATACTTAGATTTTAATATGGTATTAACTCCTTTTTATCCTTGGATGATGTCTTTATTTTTTCGTTTCTTTGGTAACAGTATGCTAGTTTTTCATGTTATCAATGCAGTTTTGTTGACTGGTTGTTTTTATTTATTAGATAAAATGTTTCAAGATAAGATGTGGCTTTTTTTCGTCTTCTTATTTTTTCCAACTAATATTGCTTTTCCTAATTACAATACCTTTTTGTTTATATTATTAGTTCTTATTATATATTTAGAAAAAGAAATTGTTCCTAAAAATAATAAATATATTCATTATGTTATAGGCTTTCTTTTAGGAATTTCTATTTTAACGAAACAAACAGTGGGCTTCTTTTTATTATTTCCAAGTCTTTATTATTGGAAAGATAAAAAATATTTGTTAGAACGATTTATAGGTGTTTTTATACCTGTTATTTGTTTTCTCTTCTTCTTATTTTTTACCAAGTCTTTTCCTTCTTTTATTAATTTGTGCTTTTTAGGATTATTTGATTTTTCTCAGAATAGTAAGTCTATTGGTTTTTTAGGAATTCTTTATGTTCTGCTTATTATATTTACTATTTTTTATATTAAACGGCATCTTAAAGATATTATGAATTACTATGTTTTATCTTTTTTTATTATTGCTATTCCTATTATTGATTATAGTCATTTTATTTTAGCTTTTTTAGCTTTTCTATTTATTGTGTGCTCTAATATTCATAAAAAGTATTTTCATTATGGTATATTTAGTATTGTAGTAGTATTGGTTTTAGGTATTTTAAATTGCTCTTTTAATGGCTTTGATATTCATTTTTATCCTAATGATATTAATCATTTTGAATATCGGTTTATTAATAGAAATAATTATAGATTTACTAAAAAAGTTTTAAAATATATGGAAAAATATAAAGATAAAAAATTTATTTTTTTGAATCCTGATGCTTATTATTTTCGTATTATTTTAGATCAAGATTGTAGTTACTTAGATTTAATAAATACAGGTAATTTGGGTTATCAGGGTAGTAAATATCTTTTATCTCAAATAAAGAATAATTCTAAAGCTATATATTTTGTTAATATGAGAGAACATGATTCTGGTAGTCAAACGGATCAAAATGCAATTGAATATGTTTTAGAACATGGAAAAAAAATAGATACTATTTGGTTTTATGATATTTATGTATTAGAGTAGGAGTAGGGTATGAAAAAAATATTTTTTATCATTTTTTTCTTTTTGTTGATGTTAGCTATTACATTATTTTCAGGTATTTCTTGTAGTTATGGAGATTCTATTAATAATTATATGTTTAGTCATGCTATCATTATGGGAGAAATACCATATTTAGATTTTAATATGATTTCTACACCTTTTTATCCTTTTTTAATGTCTTTAGGATTATTTTTGTGGGATAATCATTTGATGTTTATGATAGAGCAAAGCATTTTACTTACTGTTTTTTTCTATCTTTTATATAAAATCTATGGAAAGAAATGTTCTATTAGTTTATTAGTTGGTTGTTTATTTATCTTTTTTGCTTTTAATGCTACTTATAATTTTGGAGTTTTGTTTTGTATTGTTTTACTTTTATATTTAGAAGAAAAACATAAAGATAAGGATTATTTGATTGGATTTGTGATAGGTATTAGTATATTATGTAAACAAACTGTTGGGCTTTTCTTGTTTTTACCTTCTCTTATCTTTTACTGGAAAGATAAGAAAAAATTATGGAAACGTTTGGTGGGGATGATAATTCCTTGTTTTCTCTTTTTCATTTATCTATTTATTCATAAAGCAATTTATCCGTTTATTAATTTATGCTTTTTGGGACTTTTTGATTTTTCATCTAAAAATACTTCTTCTTTATCTTGGTATGTTGTTGTTGGTATTATTATGTTTGTAATTCAAATGTTAATTACTATAAAAAGAAGAAAAGATATAAAAAATTATTATTTATTATTTACTTTTATTTTAATCATTCCTATTTTTGATTTTCCACATTTTGCAATTTACATCTTTTGCTTCGTTTTACAATTATTGCCTTTATTAACAGTATATGAAGATTATTTTGGCAGGTTAGCTTTCGTTTTGACTATTGTTGTTTGTACTTTATTATTTTCTGTTTTTGGTTATTTAGTTCAACCGGTTCTTGCTACTAAGATAGATAAGTTTCAATATTCTATTTTTTCTTCTAATGACTATCAGAAAATGCTTTCTAATTTTCAGTTTTTTGATAAATATAATCATCCTTTAATTTTGTCTTATGGGGTAACACAAGGATTAGTACAGTATGATATTAGTAGAGATAATCCTATTACTTATTTTGATATTTTAATGTATGGTAATTATGGATATCGTGGAAGCTATAAGATGATAGAAAAAATTAAAAAGATAAAAGATACTTATATTATTGTTAATATGGCTTCTTATAGAGATAAGTCTTCTAATAATCAATTTGATAAGACTGTTGTTGATTATGTTAGAAATAATTATCAAAAAATTAGTGAATGGAGATATTTTGAGGTTTATTGTAAGAATTAAATCGATGAAAATACTTGGCGATTTTTTTCTTTTATAGTATAATTAATTTTAGGATAGGAGATGCTTTCATGAGTCAGATTTATACAGGAATAGAATTAGGTACTGATAGTATTAAGATTGTTGTATTAGAAAAGCTTCGTGATAAGTTTCATGTTTTAGCATCTGTTCATAGTCCTTCTGATGGTGTTGTGAAGGGACAAGTTGTTGATATAAAAAAATGTGTTTCTAGTGTTAGAGTTGCTTTAAAAAAGATAAATGATATGTTAGGCATTAAAGTGATTAAAGTTATTGCTGTTGTTCCACCAGCAGGGTGTATGTTAGATATTGCTGTTGGTTCTATTGAAGTAGATGATGTTGTTGATGGTAGTGATATTTCATCTGTTTTAAAAGATGCGTTAGTTGGTAGAATAGGTGAAAATGAAGAATTGGTTACAGTTGTTCCTATTAGTTTTTCGGTAGATGAAAATGAAAATATTCGAGATCCTAAAGGAATGAGAGGAAGTGTTTTAGGGGTAAAAGCAGTAACGGCTACTTTACCTAAAGAGCCTTTATATCGAATTTTAGAAGTATTAAAATTAAGTGGATTAGAAACGATTGATGTTTGCTTTACTTCTACTGGTGATTATTATGCTGTACGAAATAGTAAATTACAAAGAGAAGTAGGAGCAATTATTGATATTGGGGAAGAGGTTACTAATGTTTCTATATTTAATAAAGGAATACAAATAAAAAATGATGTAGTTCCTATTGGAAGTCATCATGTAGATCGTGATATTACGTATATTTTTAAGATTAAAGAAGCAGATTCTAGAAGATTAAAAGAACAGTTTGCTGTTAGTATGCAAGCGTATGCAGATAGTAATGATACTGTTACGGTAGAGGTTGGAAATGATAAAAAAGAAATTTCTCAAGTGGGTATTTCTAAGGTTGTAGAAGCTAGAGCTGAGGAAATTTTAAATTTAGCTAAAAAAGAGATAAAAAACTTAACAAATAGAGAAATACGTTATATAATAGTTACAGGTGGCCTTAGTGAGCTAGCAGGATTTCAGTATTTAGTGGAATCTATTTTTGGTATTCAAGCTAAGGTATGTAATATTAGTACAATGGGTCTGAGACATAATCGATATAGTAGTGTACTTGGAGCAGTACAATATTTTGATGATAAAATGTCTTTAAGAGGCAAAGAAGTCAGTATGATATCAGAAAGTGATGTTCAATCCTTGATGTTGCCTGATGATAAGACAGTGAATAATGATAATATAATAAGTAAAGTGTTTGGACATTTTTTTGATAACTAAGGAGGACTAGGTGTATGATAGGTGGATTAGAATTAGATCAATTAGCCAAAATTAAAGTTATTGGTTTAGGTGGTGGCGGTGGAAACGCTGTCAATAGAATGGTTGAGTCAGGGGTAAAAGGGGTAGAATTTATTGCTGCTAATACAGATTTACAAGTATTAAATTCTTCTAAAGCTGATGTTAAAATTCAAATAGGGGCATCTTTAACAGATGGACTTGGTGCTGGTGCTAAACCTGAAGTTGGTAAAGAAGCCGCTTTAGAATCTAAAAAAGAAATTGAAGATGCTTTAGCAGGGGCAGATATGGTATTTGTTACTTGTGGAATGGGAGGAGGTACTGGTACTGGTGCTGCTCCTATTGTTGCAGAGATTGCTCAAGGTTTAGGAGCTTTGACTGTTGCTATTGTTACTAAACCATTCTCTTTTGAAGGAAAGAGAAGAATGGATAATGCATTAAAAGGTATTGAAGAGTTAAAGAAACATGTTGATACTTTAATAGTTATTCCAAATGATAGATTAAGAGAAATTATTGATAAGACTACACCAATGCTTGAAGCATTTAAAGAAGTTGATAATGTACTTCGTCGTGGTGTTCAATCTATTTCTGATTTGATTGCTGTTGTTGGACTTGTTAACTTGGACTTTGCTGATGTTAAAGCAGTAATGGAAAAGAGTGGACATGCCATTATTGGAATTGGTATTGGTATGGGTGAAGATAGAGCAATTGAAGCTGCTAAACAAGCTGTTTCTTCTCCACTTCTTGAAACTCCAATTACAGGTGCAACAGATGCTATTATCAATATTACCGGTGGTGTTAATTTAACATTATTTGAAGCTGAACAAGCTGCTGAAGTTGTTCGTAATGCTGCTAATACAGATATTAATACTATCTTTGGTTCTGTTATTAATGAAAATTTATCTGATGAAGTTATTGTAACTGTCATTGCTACGGGATTCGATAAAAAGAATCAACAACCAGAAGTAAAAGAACCAGTATTTAGTAATGCTGCTCCTACTAGAAGAAGTGTTGCTAATGATTCCGCTCCTGAGATGTTAGATTCTAATGATACTAGAGTAGATGATGGAGATTTTGATTTACCTCCATTCTTAAGAGATAGAAATTATTAAGATAACAATTTGTTATCTTTTTTTTGTAAAAAAATAAGTTATTTCTTTTTAGAAATAACTTTTAATATTTTTTGGCAGGTAATTTGTTTTTATTTTCTACTGCTTTTATCATTTGAGCTAGTAGGTTAATAGCAATTTGTTCTGTTTTTCTATCTTCATCTCTTAGTGGGTTAAATTCTACTAAGTCATAAGATACTACTTGATCTAGATGTTTCATAATAAATTCATTGATTTGCATTGCTTCTTGTTCATTAATTCCATCAAATTCTGGAATAGAAACACCTGGAGCTACTTCGGGATCAATCAAATCTAAGTCATAACTAATATGAATACCTTTGGTTCTATCTCCGGCAATTTTGAAGGCTTCTTCTAGAACTTTTTCTACACCTTTTTCTTTGATATCTTCTGTTGTAAATACGGTAATACCGGAATATTTAATATTGTCCTTTTCCCAATCATCAATACTTCTTGCGCCTACAACGACGGCTTTTGATGGTTGAATAATGTTTCCATCATGGAAATATCTTAATTCTTGATTTTTATAACCAGTGATGGCTGCTAAAGGCAAACCGTGAATATTTCCGCTTACTGTTGTATCAAAGGTATTATAATCTGTGTGAGCATCTAGCCATATGATACCTATATTGTCATGTACCTTAGCACTTGCTAGAGCACTTGCAACGGCAACAGAATGATCTCCACCAATTGTAATAGGGAAGTATCCGTCTTTTACTTTTTCTAAAATTGCTTGATATAACTTGGTATTAAATTTATCTATTTCATATTCGTTTTTTCTTCGGTCAGATAAATTTCTACTTTTAATAATATTTTCATCTTGAACTAAAGAAAAACTTTCTCCTTGATAAAATCCTTTTAAGTCATTCATTAATTGAATTGGTCCTAGATGAGCACCATCAATATGAACACCTAAATCGCTTCCTGCACCGAATATACATGTTTTCATAAATTTCACCCTCTTACATTTTAAAATAAATATACTGATATATCAAGAAAAAATCTTTTTTTTTACATCTGTTTACTGTATAATTGTTTTGGGTGATGTTATGAAAAAACTTAGTGAGTTATTTCCTAATGTACATGATGATACATTAATTAAAGCTATTAAGATTAATTCTAAAGAATGTGAAAAAGGGGATTTGTTTGTATGCACTAAAGGAGTTACTTGTGATCGTCATGATTTTATTGATGATGCTATTGCTCATGGGGCTAGTGCTATCGTTGTAAGTAAAGAAGTTCCTCAGGTTTCTGTTCCTGTTGTTAGGGTAGAGGATACAAATCATGAACTTCCATATTTATGTCAAAGATTTTATGATTATCCTGATCATAAATTAAAAGTGTTGGCTGTTACTGGTACTGATGGTAAAACGTCTACTGCTACTATTATGCAAACATTAATTGGTAATGATTTATGTGGCTATGTTGGTACCAATGGTAGAAGTTGTGCCAAGTTTACAGGGGACAATCCTAATACTACACCAGATGCTCATTTATTATATTCTTATTTTCAAGAGTTTTTAGATGCAGGCTGTAAATATGTTTCTATGGAAGCTAGTAGTGAGGCTTTCTTCCGTGGTAGACTTCAAACATTTGCTTTTGATGTTAGTGTTTATACCAATGTTACTTCAGAACATTTAAATATTCATGGATCCTTTGAAAACTATTTATCATGTAAAATGCAATTATTTAAGCAAACAAAAAAAGACGGTGTTTGTGTATTAAATATGGATGATCCTTATTATGAAAGGGTAAAAGAAGCTTGTAATGGCCGAGTAGTTACTTATGGTAAAAATAAAGAAGCAACACTACAAATTGTTAGTTATCAAGTATTCCCAACTCATACAATTATACATTTCCAATATCAGGGAAAAGATATTGAAATTGATAGTCCATTACTTGGAGACTTTAATGTTTATAATTTAGCAGCAGGTTTATTAGCAGTTGTTTCTATTGGTATTCCTTTAAATGATGCCTTAAGTCGTATTAAAGATATTAAGATTAGTGGACGACTAGATTTATTAGATACGAAAACACCATATTATGTTATGGTAGATTATGCTCATACTCCTAATGGAATTCAAAGCCTTCTTAATTTTGTTCATACCCTTGATATTAATCGTAGTATTGTTGTTATTGGACAAGCTGGGGAAAGAGATTATTTAAAGAGACCAAAAGTAGGAGAAGTTGTTGTTAAAAATGCTAGTTATGCAATCTTTACTTATGAAGATCCTAGAAGTGAAGATCCACTTGATATTTGTCATGATATTGTAAAAACAATTCAGGGAACTTATGATAATTATGAAATTGTTGTAGATCGTAGTGGAGCAATTCAAAAAGCTATTGATATGGCTCGTCCTAAAGATATTGTCTTAATTTTAGGAAAGGGAAATGAAACATATCAAAAATTAAAAACAGGAACAATTTATTTTAATGATGAAGAAGAAGCTTATAAAGCTGTCTTACATCGTAAAGAAAGAGAAGGAGTTACTAATTAGTAACTCTTTTATTTACTTTTTTTTCTATCATTGATATACTAAATATAGTAGAGTAAAAGAGTGTTGATGGTATGAAAAATATTTCTAAGAAAAAGATTATTCTTTTTTCATTGTTAGGTATCTTTATTATTTTGTTGTTTGCATTCTTTTGCTATTTTTATTTTAAAATTTATATTTATCATTTTCAGGTTTTACCTAATACTTATTATGAAGGTACTTTACTTTCTGATGTTGAGTTTTCTTCTTTGAATAAAAAAATAGAAAAGTTATCTACTAAAAAACTAAATCAAAAATTTAGTATTACTTGTAATGGAAAAGAGTATTCTTATCGTTATCTTGATTTAGGTATACAAATAGATAATAAAAAAATTAGTAATAAAATTATAGAATATCAAAAATCTTTATCTTATTGGGAAATCTTTCAAATACTTTATAAAAAATCTAAAAAAACATATTCTCCTATTTTTATATATGATAAAAATATTTTAACTAATTTTTTAAATGAATTAAAAAAACAAGTAGATGTTTTACGAGTAGATGGACATTTTGTTATGGGAGAAGATCGTAATTTACAATATATCTCTGGTGTTGATGGTTTTTCTCTTGATGTTTCAAAGTCTTTAGATGTTTTAGTTAATGATGTTCCTAAAGAAAAGAGTGTTTCTCTTGTTGGAGATATTAATCCTTCTATTAATGTAGAAAAATATCAAAGTATAGATACCAAAATATCTTCTTTTATGACAAATTTTGATCCTTATATTACTAGAGCTACTAATTTACGGGTTGCTTTGAATTATATTGATGGTGTGATTGTAGAACCAGGAGAAGTTTTTTCATTTTATAAATATGCTGGTCCTTATAATAAAAAAGGATATGTCTTTTATTATGAATTTGTTGGTAATGGTGTTTGTCAGATAGCAACAACTATTTATAATACTGCCTTACTGGGTGGATTAGAAATAGTCAAAAGATATCCACACGGTAAAAAGTCTCCTTATGTTCCTGGTGGATTAGATGCTACTGTTGCTAGTTATTCTAGTGGATGGAATGTTGATTTTCAATTTAAAAATACATATTCTTATCCTATTTATATTTCTGCTTATGCTATTGGTGGAGAAGCACATGTTGACTTTTGGTCTAATAAAAATGCAACAAATGGTAAAACGTATTCTACAGAGTCAGTTAAAATAGGAAATAGGGGATATACTACTTATTTACATACCTATTTAAATGGAGTAGAAATTGCCAAAAATAAGATTGCAACTACTTGGTATTTAGAAGAATAATGAAAAGCAAATAGATTTTATTTGCTTTTTATGTTATTATTTATGATAGGTGATTAAATGTTAAGAAAAGCAATAAAAGGAAGTATTGTTATCCTTTGTATGTTAATTATTTTTTCCTTTTCATCAGATAATTCTATTCAGTCTTCTAAGAAAAGTGAAAATGTTATTTTAGAAATTTCTTCATTATTTGGAGTAAAAGGTCATAGAAAACAACAACAAATGATAAATAAGTTCTTTGTACCTGTTAGAAAATGTGCCCACTTTTTTATTTACTTTGTTTTGGGACTTAGTATGATTAGTTTTTTAAGAGAGTTTTCACTTCCTGTTAGAAAACTTATTTTACTATCTATTTTTCTAGCTTTTTTATATGCTTGTAGTGATGAGGTTCATCAGTTATTTGTCTCTGGTAGGAGTGGAGAAGTAAGAGATGTTTTACTAGATACTTTTGGTGCTGGTATTGGTGTTTATTTATATTACTTATTATTTAAACAAAAAATAAAGGAGAATCGTTATGAATAAGAAAAAAGAATTAGCTAAGAATACTATTATTATTTTTCTTGGTAAAGTTTGTACTCAATTAATATCTTTTCTATTATTACCTTTATATACTAGTTATTTAGTTACTGAAGAATATGGATTTGTTGATTTAATTACTACTTATGTTACTTTAATTGTACCTATTATTACTTTAGAATTAGAAATGAGTGTTTTTCGGTATTTAGTAGATTGTAGGAAAGATAAAAAGGAAATAAAGAAAGTATTTAGTAATAATTTTATTATTTTACTTATGTCTTTACTTATTTTCATTATTTTATATTTTATAGTTACTTGTTTTGTTCACTTTGATTATCGTTATCTTATTTTATTTGATATTGTTGTTTGTACTTTTTCTGGTAACTTTTTACAGATTGCTAGAGGTGTGGGAAGAACGGTTGACTATGCTATTAGTTGTATTATTACTGGGGCAGGAACTATACTTTTAAATATTTTATTCATTGTTATTTTGGGCTGGGGAGCCTTTGGAATGATTTTAGCAATTGCTATTGCAAATGGTTTAGGTGCTCTTTATTTATTTCTTCGCCTTAAGATGTGGCAATATATTGATTTTAAACAAAAAGATACAAAGTTAATTAAATCTATGTATAAGTATTCTATTCCATTAGTTCCTAATGGTATTAGTTGGTGGATTGTCAATGTTTCAGATCGTACTATTATTACTGCTATTTTAGGTACTGCTGCTAATGGTATTTATGCTGTTAGTAATAAATTTCCAACTATTTTATCTAGTTTATTAGGTATCTTTAATTTATCTTGGAGTGAATCTGCGGCATTACATATTAATAGCCCTGATCGAAATCAATTCTTTTCAGATATTTCTAATACAGTTACTAAACTATTTACTTGTTTAGGAGTAGGAATGATTGCTTGTATGCCATTTGTTTTCCCACTTTTAGTTAATAAGAGTTATGATGATGCTTTTTACTATATTCCTATATTAGTATTAGGAGCAGTTTTTAATGTTGTTATCTGTTTATATAGTGCTGTATATATTGCTAAAAAGATGACTAAACAAGTTGCAACTACTTCTATTATTGGAGCTATTATTAATATTATTGTAAATGTTTGTTTGATACGTTATATTGGTTTATTTGCTGCAGCACTTTCTACAGCCGTTGCATATTTTGTTATGATGGTTTATCGTTATTTTGATTTAAAAAAATATATGACGATTCAATATGAAAAAGGATTACTTATCAAAACAATTTTAATTTTTACTTTCGCAATTATTATTTATTATCAAAGAAATTTCTATTTAGATGTTTTAAGTTTAGTAGTCGTTATTATTTATTCTGTTTGGATGAATAAAAGTTTCTTAATTGCTAGTAAAAATACAATTTATCACAAATTACAACAAATTATGGGAAGAGTTGGCTAAATAAAACATATAATTACTTAGGTGATTATATGTTTTTTCAGTTTTTTACTATATTAAAAGACTTATTTTGTTTTACAGGATCTTACTCCAATGAAGTATTTCCTGAGCCTCTTAGTTCTAAAGAAGAAGAGGAGTATATTAAGAAAAAAGAACAAGGAGATAAAAATGCTCGTAATCAGTTAATTGAACATAATTTAAGATTGGTTGCTCATATTGTTAAAAAATTTGAAACTCATCCTGGTGATACCGATGATTTAATTAGTATTGGTACGATTGGATTAATTAAAGGAGTAGATAGTTTTTCTAGTAATAAAGGAGTAAAAATTACTACTTATTGTGCTAGATGTATAGAAAATGAAATTTTAATGTATTTTAGAAGTAATAATAAATATAATAAAGATGTATCTATTAATGAAGCAGTTGGATATGATAAAGATGGAAATGAAATTGCTATTCAAGATGTATTGAAGTCTTCAAAGCCTGATTTTATTGAAGATATAAATATGAAAGATCATATTCTATTATTACAAAAATATATGAAAGTATTACTTCCAAGAGAAAGAGAAATCTTAGTTAGAAGATATGGACTTTATAATCAAGAAGAACAAACACAAAAAGAGATTGCTAAAAAGTTACATATTTCTAGAAGTTATGTTTCTCGAATTGAAAAAAGAGCTCTTACTAAAATACTAAGAGAATTTATTAAAGATAGGCAATATGATAATGAATAAGTATTAATAGACATTCTTTTATCCTTAAGGTATAATTGTGATAGGAGAGTGATAAGATGAGGAATAAAAAGTTATTAAAACATGATTATAAACCTTTACATAATTCTTATAGTTATTTAAATGCCTTACAAAGGAAAAGAGTCATGCCAATTCGTTTTCGGCTATTTACTATATGCGTTTTATTTTTAGTGTTGGGTTTTACTTTATTAGCATCTTATCAGATACTATTTTTTCCTAGACTTAAATTAAATGGTTCTAGAGTGGTTGAGGTAGAATATAAAAGTAAATTTAAAGATCCAGGATATCGTTCTAGTTATCAAGGAAAAGATATTAGTTCACAAGTAAAAGTTTCTGGAAAAGTAGATTCTTCACGACTAGGTAGTTATCCTATTACTTATCAAGTTACTTCTCACGGTATGTCTACAATTAAAACTAGAATTGTAAAAGTTGTTGATTCTAAAGCTCCACAAATTGAATTTTTAACAGATAATAAAGAATTATATATTTGTCCAGATACTAAATATTTATATGATGATTATAAAGCTATTGATAACTATGATGGAGATATTACTGATCAAGTAAAAGTAAAAGAAATTGGTAATGTTATGAAATATCAGGTAAAAGATAGTTCTGGTAATCAAACAGTAGTAGAAAGAAAAGTTTTATATAAAGATATAGAAAAACCTAGTTTAACTTTAGATACTCCCACTATTATGTTAATGAAGGGGGAAGCTTTTACTGATTCTACTTATCAAGTAAAAGATAATTGCAGTAGTCATGTTAAAGTTAGTGTTAGTGGTAATGTTGATACAAATCAAGTTGGCAAGTATGAAAGAGTATTTAAAGCTAAAGATGATTATGGGAATGTCACAAAAAAGATACAAAAAGTGATTGTTATGGAACCAGTAAAAAAAGGCGTTATTTATCTTACTTTTGATGATGGCCCTAGAAGTGGTACCACAGATATTATTTTAAATATTTTAAAAGAAAAAGGTGTAAAAGCTACTTTCTTTGTTACTAGTAGTGGACCAGATGATTTAATTAAAAGAGAATTTGATGAGGGACATTCTATTGGTCTTCATACAGCAAGTCACAATTATTCTAGTATTTATTCTTCTAGTGATGCTTATTTTGATGATTTAAAAATAGTATCTGATCGAGTGGAAAGAATTACAGGACAAAAGCCTTCTTTATTACGTTTCCCTGGTGGATCTAGTAATACTATTAGTAAACACTATTCGGTTGGTATTATGAGTTATTTAACTAAAGAAGTTCTCAATCGTGGATATCGTTATTATGATTGGAATATTGATTCTAGAGATGCGGAAGGGGGAAGATTTAGTGCTTCACAAATTGCTTCTTTTGTTACTTCTAAGCTTTCCCATGATAAAGTAAATATGGTATTAATGCATGATGTTAAAGTAACTACTAAGGATGCACTTGCTAGTATTATTGATTATGGCCTTGCTAATGGATATAGCTTTGAAGCTATTACTCCTTATACTGATATGGTAGTGCAGAGAGTAAATAATTAGACGAAAAATGAAATTTAGTGTATAATGGTTGGTAGGTGATTTTATGGGTATTTTTAAACCTACAATGTATAGAAAAGATATTTTTGATATAGATTATCAAAAATTAAAGGATAGGGGAATTCGGTGTTTAGTTTTTGATTTAGATAATACACTTGGATTAATTGATCATGAAAGATGTCCATTAAAAGCAAAAAGATTAATTAGGAGTTTACAAAAAGATTTCTTAATTTTTATTGCTTCTAATAATAGTACTAAACGTATTAAGCCTTATATGGAAGATTTAGGGGTAGGTGGAGTTAGTTGGTGTATGAAGCCATCTACTAGAGGACTTAGAAAGATTAAGAAAAAATATAATGTGAAGAAAAAAGAAATGGTTATGATTGGAGATCAAATTGTAACTGATGTTCTTGCTGGTAAAAGATTTCATATTATGACAATTTTAGTAGATCCTCTTGGTAAAAAAGATTTAAAAATAACTGGATTAAATCGTTACTGGGAAGATAAGATTATCAAGCATTATGAAAAACGTGGGGAGTTTAAGAGAGGTAGTTATTATGATTAGTGGGAAAAAATGTTCTGGCTGTGGTGTTTTATTACAAGATGAAAATGTTTTGCAGGAAGGATATACTACTAGTTTAGAAAATGATATTTGTCAAAGATGTTTTCGTATGAAAAATTATGGTGAATATCAAATGATTGCGAAATCTAATGAAGAATATTTATCTATTTTAAAAAGTGTTGGTGAGACTAAAGATTTAGTTTTATATATTACAGATTTATTAAATGTAGATAAAGATATCGAAGAAGTTCGTAAATTAATACCTAATAAAATGATATTAGTTTTAAATAAAAAGGATGCTTTACCTAAATCTGTTAAAGAAGAAAAATTAATTGAGTATTTTAAAAATATGAATTTAAATTTTGAAGAAATTATTGTTGTTAGTGTTAATAAAAATTATAATATTGATTATTTACTTAAAAGAATAAAATATTATCAAACAACAAAAAACGTTTATGCCATCGGTCATACCAATGCTGGTAAGAGTAGTTTGATTAATAAATTAATTAAAAATTATTCTGATAAGACACAGGAACTTACAATGTCACCACTTCCATCTACAACATTAAGTACGATTACGATTGAGATTAATGATTATTTAACTTTAATTGATACTCCTGGTCTTATTGATACGGGTTCTATTTTAAATATTGTAGATACTAAAATGGTTAAAAAGATTTCTCCAGTAAAAGAGATTAAACCAAAGACTTATCAAATTCGTAAAAATCAATCTATTATTATTGAAGACTTTTTACGTATCGATTATGTAGATGGTGTTAGAAATAGTTTTACTTTATATATATCTAATGATTTAAAAGTAAAAAGATTATTAAATTCTAGTAATAAAGATATGTTAAAGAATTTAAATAAAACTACTTATCAAGTAAAATATGGAGAAGATTTAGTTGTTTCTGGATTAGGATTTATTAAAATGGTTGATAAGTGTGAAATAGATGTTTATATTGATAAAAATGTAGATACTTTTCTTAGAAAAAATTTGATTTAATGTTTTGTTTTACAAGGAATGAGTTGTTCATTCTTTTTTATTGACTTTTTTCTTGTCTATTTTATAATATTTACAAGTGGTGATACTATGGATAAAGAGTTTATGGAAATGGATTCCTATGATTTTGATTTTGTTTATCATGTATTTACTAATTCTGATTATGTTAATGAAATAGAAGATGAATCTGTTGCTGGTTATGTACTTAAAAAATTCCGTAAAGATATGGTGGATGATTATTTAACAATTTCTAAGACTTGTTTATTTAATCGTTGTAATATTGCATTAGGTAAAATGTTTCCTTTTATGTTTAGCCCTAGTGCAGTTAATTATTATATGGAAGATTTAAAATTGACTTTGGAGTCTAAGAATATTATTTATGACTATCTTTGTTATTTAGATTGTTTGTGTGATGAAGTTAATCATGATAATTTTTTAGATGTGCTAGTTAGATTTACTTTTCTTGAATATTATTATCAGTTGACGATTGATTTTTTTGAAGAAAAAAGAGAATTTTTATCTAATACTTTTGATGGCTTTGACTATTATCCTGATCATACTCCGGTGTTTCATCAACCTGAAAAAGTTTTTGAATATTTAGATAAAATAAAAGATAAAAAAATAAATCAAAGTATGGAAAAAGTTAAGAAAAAGTGATATAATTAGAAATAGTTTTAGGAAGTGGTGTCAATGAATAATGAACTTGCCAACGAGATACGTAGTAAGTGTGATATCGTTGATATCATAGGTGAGAGAATTCCTTTAGTAGCAAGAGGTAAAAATTATTTTGGAGTATGTCCTTTTCATGATGACTCTAATCCATCTTTATGTGTATCTCGTGAAAAACAAATTTATACATGTTTCTCTTGTCATGCTACAGGGAATGTATTTACTTTTTTAATGAACTATGAACATATCGATTTTAAAGAAGCTCTACACTATTTAGGAGAAAAAGTTGGGGTAGATGTTAGTGGTGTTCATATTCAAAAGAAAAATACGAAATTTGATGCTTTTTATGATGCTTATTCTTTTTCTTTAAAATATTTTCAAAATAATTTACAATCTAAAGTAGGAAAAGATGCTAGAAATTATTTGCTTGGTCGTAAGATTGATGAGAATGTGATTAAAGAATTTGAAATTGGATTATCTTTAGAAAATAGTGATGATTTAACTAAGTTATTAATGAATAAAAAATATGATTTAAGCGTTTTAAATCAAATTGGTTTATCTAGTGATGCTCATGATGTATATAATGATCGTATTATGTTTCCTTTATATGATTTAACTGGTAAAGTAGTTGGTTTTAGTGGAAGAATTTATCATGATAATGGTCAAAATAAATATTTAAATACGAAAGAGACTCCTATATTTAAAAAAGGACAATTATTATATCATTATCATATTGCTAGAGAAGAGTGTAGACAGAAAAAATCTGTTATTGTTATGGAAGGCTTTATGGATGTGATTCGGGCTAGTACGATTGGTATTCGTAATACCGTTGCTTTAATGGGTACTGCTCTTACTCATGAACAATTACAGTTAATTAAGAGGCTTTCTAATAATATTATTTTATGTCTTGATGGAGATGATCCTGGAGTACATGCTACGTTAAGTATTGGAGATACTTTATTAGAAGAGGGAATAGAACCTAAAGTATTAGTTCTTCCTAATCCAGAAGATCCTGATAGTTTTATATTAAAATATGGAAAAGAACAATTTACTAATTTATTAGATAGTGCTGTTAGTTTTAATGATTTTAAACTTAGAAAGTTAAAAGAAAAAGTAGATTTTCGTAATGATGAAGAAACTGCTAAATATATTAATCAAGTTTTATTAGAAACAACGAAGGTACAAGACTCTATTCGAGTTGAAATCATACTTAAAAAACTTGCAAAAGAGTTTGATTTGAGTTATAATACACTGGAAATGCGATTTAGAGAATTAAAAAAGCCTAAGCAGAAGGAAACACCAGTAGTAGTTACGTATCGTAAAATTAAGAAAAAAACAAAGTATGAAAAGGCCATGGAACAAATTCTTTACTTTATGCTTAATAATGATTGGGTTATTAGTCAATTTGAAAAAGAAAACTTTATTTTTCCTAATGAAGAGAGTCGTTTATTAGCAAGTGAGATTGTTTATTTTTATACTACGTATGGGTATATTAATATTCCAGATTTTTATACTTATGTTCAAGATAAAGAAGAAGTTGTAAATTTTCTTAATGATATTTTAGCTTCTAGTTATTTGGAATCTACCACGAAGGATGAATTGTTTTTATATTTTGGAGTGATTCGAGAATATAGTCGTACTCAAGAGATTAAAAGACTTACCAATTCATTACGTAAGGAAGTAGATCCTTTAGAGCAAGCTAAGATTGCTGAGAAAATTAGGAAGTTACGGATAGGAGATAATAAGAATGGTTGGAGAAATTAAAACAATTGATGAAAGAAAGAAAAAATTACTAGCGGTAGGTAAAAAACAGGGGTATATTACTTATGAACAATTAGCTGAAGAATTAAAGGGATTAGATATTGATAGTGATACTTTGG
>CALVSS010000004.1 GCA_944359095.1 uncultured Bacilli bacterium
GTTATTGGTTATACTAAAGATATGAAAATGATATATGCTAGGGATTTACATATTGAAGGTTCTTTAATTACTTTATTAAAAGATGCATTTTATCCTAATTTAGTTCAAACTTTAGAACATACGCCAGCAATTATTCATGGTGGCCCTTTTGCAAATATTGCTCACGGATGTAATAGTATTGTAGCAACAAAACTTGGGTTATCTTTGGGTGACTATGTCATTACAGAAGCTGGCTTTGGTGCAGATTTAGGCGCTGAAAAATTTATGGATATTAAATGTCGTAAAGCTGGAATAGAACCGGATGCTATTGTCTTGGTTACTACGGTTAAAGCATTAAAATATAATGGTGGTGTTTCCAAAGAAGATATATTATTAGAAAATGTGGATGCTGTTTCTTTGGGTATTTGTAATTTAGAGGCTCATGTTACTAATTTAAAAAAGTTTGGTGTACCTATTGTTGTTTGTATTAATGCTTATGATACTGATACTTCTTCTGAACATGAAGTTATTATGGGTTGGTGTAGAGAACATAATCTACCTGTTTCTATTAGTACTGCTTATGCAGATGGGGGAGTAGGGGCTATTTCATTAGCTCAGGCTGTTGAAAAAGCTTTGAATATGCCAAAAGATTTTCATTTTCTATATAATGAGTGTGATAATATTCAAGAGAAAATTGAAAAGTTAGCTCGGGAAATCTATCATGCTGGTCAAGTAGAATATAGTCAAGAGGCTTTAGAGAAAATTCAGTTATTAGAAAAAAGTAATTTATCTTATCTTCCTATTTGTGGAGCTAAGACACAATATTCTTTATCAGATGATGCTAAAAAGTTAGGAAATCCTACTAATTATCCAATTTTTGTTCGTGATATTGAGTTATATCATGGTGCAGGATTTATTACTGTTTTATTTGGTAATATATTAAGAATGCCAGGATTACCAAAAAAACCCAATTATGAGAAAATCAATTTTATTGATGGAGAAATTGTTGGATTAAGTTAAAAAAAAGAGAGCTTAAGCTCTTTTTATTTTTCTTCTACTGTTGTTTCTTGTTCTTGCTCTGTTTGTTCTTGTTCTCCTTCTTCTTTTTGTTCATTTTTTTCTTCTGTTTTTTGTGGTTCATAAATTGTTATTGTTCCTGTATATAATCTGCTATTATAAGTTACTGTATATTGATAATTTCCTTGTTGGGCTGTATTTACTTTATCTAAATTTAAAACAATATTTTGTTTTACTTCTTCGGTAAGAGGTTCTGTAATATATGTTTGAATATCAGTTGATAAAGCTGAACCAATCTCTAAATTTAAGTTTTTAAGTGTTAATACCATATCAGGTAAAGGCTTTTCTTTTATTGTGAATGTTCCATTAAAAGTTTTCTTTTTATATGTAATCGTATATGTATATGTACCAGCTTCTCTTACATTGACCATAGAAGTATCTAATTGTAATTCATTAATAATACTTTGATCAATATCATTAACATTTTCTAAATAATCGGTAATATTTACACTAATTGGTTGATCAATTTCTTGCTCCATAGCTTTTAATAATATTTCATTACTTTTCATATTAGCGATTCTTTTTTCTGTTACTTCTAATTTTGTTTTTGTTTGCGTAATAGGCTTATCCATAAATGTCATAGATACTCCACTGCCTATAAATACAATTCCCCAAAATGCTATGGCTATAATAATTATTCTTTTTTGTTTTTGTGATAGATTTTTCATTTCTTTATTCTCCTATCTTTATAAAACATTATAATATAATTTTTTGTTATAAACAAGAAATTTGTTGAAAAAAAATAGGGCTTATCATATAATTTAAGTAGGGTGATGAGTTTTATGGCTATTTATTGGATTATTTTATTCTTTGTACTTCTTTTTATTGAGTTGGCAACAGTAAATTTAGTATCTATTTGGTTTGCTATTGGGGCTATTAGTGCTTTTATTACTTCTTTTTTTACCGATATAATTTTATGGCAACTTTTAGTTTTTGTAGTTATAAGTGTTATCTCTTTATTTGCTACTTTACCATTAGTCAATAAAATTAAGAAAAAAGAACATATTGTTCCAACTAATCTTGATCGTGTTATTGGAAAAGAAGCTGAAGTTATTAAAGAAATTCGTCCTAATCATTTTGGTGAAGTAGAAATCTTTGGATCTACTTGGACTGCTGTTAGTCGTGATGAAATAAAAGTAGGAGAAAAAGTTATTGTAGAAAAAATAGATGGCGTAAAACTAATTGTCAAAAAGGAGGAGAAAAAATAATGGATTTTGGTATTTTATTTCTTGTTGTTTTAATTATTATCGTTTTAGTTGTTGCTGCTGGTGTTAAAATTGTTTCTCAATCTAAAGCTTATGTTGTTGAAAGATTGGGAGCTTATGATCGAACTATGCAGACGGGGTTACATTATGTAGTTCCTATTTTAGATCATGTAGCTAATGTTGTTAGTTTAAAGGAAATGGTTAAAGACTTTGCTCCACAACCAGTTATTACTAAAGATAATGTTACTATGCAAATTGATACTGTTGTTTATTATCAAATTACAGATTCTAAATTATATACGTATGGAGTTGAAAATCCTATTAGTGCTATTGAAAATTTAACAGCAACAACTCTTCGTAATATTATTGGTGATTTGGAACTTGATGAGACTTTAACTAGTCGTGATGTTATTAACACAAAAATGCGTAGTATATTGGATGAAGCTACGGATGCTTGGGGTATTAAAGTACATCGTGTTGAGGTAAAAAATATTTTGCCACCTCGTGACATTCAAGAGGCTATGGAAAAGCAAATGCGTGCTGAACGTGAAAGACGTGAAGCAATTTTAAGAGCTGAAGGTGAAAAGAAAAGTCAAATTCTAATTGCTGAAGGTGAAAAGGAAAGTATGGTTTTACGTGCGGAAGCACAAAAAGAAGCTGCTATTAAACAAGCTGAAGGACAAGCTGCTTCTATTGTTAAAGTTCAAGAAGCAACTGCTGAAGGATTACGCTTAATTAAAGAAGTTGGTATGGATGAAGCAGTATTAAAATTAAAAAGTTATGAAGCTATGGTTAAAGTTGCTGATGGTCAAGCTACTAAGATTATTATTCCTAGTGAACTTCAAAATTTAGCAACTATTGGAACAACCCTTCATGAAATGATGGATAAACCTGCTCCAAAGCCAAAACCAGGGCCTAAACATGAACCTAAACCTGTACCTATTGCTAAAGACGAAAAAAAGGATTTAATTTAATCCTTTTTTTGTGCTTTTATTCCTTGATAAGTATTTCTTCTTACCATTTCTTTATCTATATCATTTAATACACAGAATTTTTTTATTAACCACGTTGGAGCAATTAATTCTTTTGGATCAGGGTCTCCAGTAATTCTATGAATAACTATTTCTGGCCTTAATAATTCTAATTGACTAATTACGATATCAATATATTCTTCTTTTGTTAATACTTTAAAGTGTTCTTTTTGATAAAGTTTTTCTAATGGGGTATCTTTTAAAATACTTAACATATGTATTTTAATTCCTTGAATATCTAATGTATTTAAATATTTTACAGTATTTAGCATATCTTCTTTTGTCTCATAGGGAAGTCCGTTGATAATATGAACAACAACATTTATATTTCTTTTTCTTAATTCTTTAACCATGTTTTCAAAACAAGAAAGGGTATGACAACGATTAATTAATTTGGCAGTTTTTTCGTTTGTTGTTTGTAATCCTAGTTCGATAGTTAAATATGTTTTTTTGTTTAATTCTTCTAAATAATCAAGGCACTCTTTGGAAATGGCATCTGGTCTTGTTGCTATATTAAGTCCTATTACATTATCAAATGATAATACTTTTTCATATAATTTTTTTAAGGTAGCAACATCTGCATAAGTATTTGTTCTTGCTTGAAAATATCCTATAAATTTACCATTTGGCCATTTTCTTAACATGATATTTTTGATTGTATTAAATTGCTTTTCTAGGGAATCTTCCTTATTACCGGCAAATTCTCCACTTCCTGATTTAGAACAATAAATACAACCTCCATAGCCAACGGTTCCATCTATATTTGGGCAACTAAATCCTGCATTTAAACTTATTTTAAATACTTTAGAATGAAATTTTTGCTTATAAAAATAATCTAGTGTATGATATCTTTTATTAGTGTTTGAATAAATAAAATTGTTCATTTTAGGCCTCACTTATTGTATATAAATAGATTGCTTTTAAATAACCCCAAGGGTTTAATACTATTTTTTTTCTTAAAGATTTTTTACTTTTTGTTAAATCGTTTATCATTTTTTGTAATGATTTTATTTCTTTTGAGTTTTGTGATTTTAATTTTTTAATTAATAATTTATTAAATTTTTTTTCAGAATAAATTATTGTTTCGTCTAAAGAAAAGTCCTTGGCTAGGGATTCCATTAATTTTAACATTACTGTGTTTGTTATTTTTATTTTTGATTCATTAGATATGGTAATTAGTTTTTTAAAACTATCTAGTAATTTTTCGCTATTTAATATATCTTTTAGTATATATTCGAAAGTTTCTAAATATTTCTTTTTATTTTTCTTAAGAGTTCCTTTTTTAAAGGTATATTTTTTTCCTTCTAATTTACCAAATTTTTTCATGGTATCATTATAACCTAATTTTATATTTCTTTTTGCACCTTCTTCGTAGAAGTTTAAGAAATTTGTTAATTTATTATTAGGTTTAATTTTTATTATTGGGACATTTTTTTTGGGCTTTTTATTAAATCCTGGAGCTGATAAGTCAATAGCAATAATTTCGTCTGCTCCCATTTTTATAGCGAGATTTATTGGTAAATTATCAAAAAATCCTCCATCAATATATTTATTTCCTTCTATTTCTTTTTTCTTAAAGGCTGGGTAACAAGAAGCAGATGCCATTAAATAGTCTCCTATTAAATCTTTTGGTATTTCTTTTTTGGTAATTTGTATTGGCTTTTTTGTTGTTAGATTAAATGTTACTAGTCCATAATTAATCTTAGAGTTTATAAATTTTTTATAATTAATTTCTTTTTCTATTAAATCTTCTAGTCTTTTTACTTCCATACCACCATTTTTAATAAATTCTTTGCCATACATTTTCATTACTTGAAAATCATTTTTACTATCTACTACGTTTTCACCAAAAAGAATTTTTAAATTCATTTTTTTCCATAGATGGATTGCTTTATAATAATTTTTTTGTGTTATTAAAGCCCCATTTAATGCACCTACAGAAGTTCCTGTTACAATATCAAATTTTATATGTAGTTTTTTTAAAGCTTTCCATGCTCCTATTTGATAGGATCCTTTTGATCCACCACCGGATAAAACTAGTGCTTTCATGTTATATCACCTTTTTTCGTGAATTATTGTAACATAGAATAGGTAAAATGACAATTTTTATGGTATACTTGAAATAGTAGGTGATGCTATGAGACAAGTAAAACGTAAATTTCGTTTGAAGCCCTCTATTGTTAGAAAATGTAAAGTTTTAGGAATTATTCTTGTCATTATTTTAGGAGTTTATCTTTTTTATTCTTCTCAAATAAATTCTCTTACTAAATTAGGGTATAGTAAAGAGGCTAGTAAGAATATATTATTTCAATTTAAAAAAGAATACGTTCTTTCGATTGGAAAAAATAAGACGTTGAATGCTGCTTTTGAAAGTAATGATTATAAAGAAAAATATTTAGATCAATATACAAAGATTGATTATCAAAATCAAAAACATTTAATTAAAAATATTAATACATTAATTGCTAAGGGTTATAGTAATGATACTATTTCTATGATATTAGCTCATGGTAGTGATAATGATGTTACTCAATTTGCTAAAAGGGATAAAATTAATTATTTAGAGGAGTTTTTAAGTGTACCTTATGCTAAACTAAGTAACTATGATCGATATGTAGATTATTCTAATGCTACTGGTGAAGATGATGAAACTACAGTGTTGGCAGTTAATTTGGATATGGATAAAGAAAATTATAAAGATGCTATTGTTGTTAAAGAGTTTAGTACTGATATGTTAGTTAATAAGCATCGCTCTTTAAATAAGAATTTCCAACCTGATGATTTAGTTTCTATTGATACAGAATATGCTGCTGATGATACGCAAAAAGGTTCTAGGATTGCTGTTAATGCTTTTATACAAATGTATAAGGCTGCTAAAAAAGAAGGTTACGATTTAGTTATTAATTCTAGTTATCGTAGTTATGAAGAACAACAAGAGATTTGTGATACTTATCGTGATTTGTATGGGGAAAACTATGTTAAAAATTATGTGGCGATGCCTGGATTTTCTGAACATCAAACTGGACTTTCTTTTGATATTGGTAGTCGTAATTCTAATGTGTTTAAGGATTCTGAGGAATATGATTGGGTATTAGAAAATGCTCATAAGTTTGGATTTATACAAAGATTTCCTTCTAAATATGAGGCAATTACTGGTTTTCGTTCTGAACCTTGGCATTATCGTTATGTTGGTAAAAAGATTGCTACTTATATTTATGAACATGATATTACTCTTGAAGAATACTATGCTTTATTTTTGGATACAGAATAGCGGATTTCGCTATTTTTTTCTTTTCTTCTATTCTTTTTTATGGTATTATGTTACTAGAATAATAAGAGGTGTTTGCTATGTATCCACTTGGAAAACAATTTGAAGTAGATTATTCAAGAGCTAAAAGTGATGATAAAACAACAGTAAAAGGTAATAATTTTCGTATTACTGTAATTACAGAGAGAATTGTTCGCTTAGAATATTCTCCTAGTGGTGCGTTTGTTGATCGTCCTACGCAACTTGTTGTTAGAAGAAATTTGGGATATCCAGAATTTCAAGTACATCAAGATGGTCAATATGTAGAGATTACAACAAAGTACTTTCACTTAGTTTATGCAAAAAGACAACCTTTTATTGGTACAAAAGTCGATCCTGCAAAGAATTTGAAGATTACTCTTCTTAGTCATGAAAGAGACCGTAATAAAGATTGGTATTATGGTCATCCTGAAGCTAGAAATATGTTAGGAAATTTTATTGCTGTTGATGTACCTGTAGAAAAAAAATTGTGTCGTGGATTATATTCTTTGGATGGTTTTTGTTCTATTGATGATAGTAACAATAAAGTAATTTTAGAAGATGGAACGCTTGCTGATCCACCTAAAAATCATACAGATATATATGTATTTATGTATGATCGAGATTTTAAGCAGGCGTTATTTGATTATTTTAAATTGACTGGTTCACCTGCGTTGATTCCTAGATATGCTCTTGGAAATTGGTGGAGTAGAAACGTTACTTATGATGATCTTTCTACTACACAATTAATTAAGAACTTTGAAAAGAAAAAAATACCTCTTGCTGTTATGTTATTTGATCATGATTGGCATTATAGGAATGTTGGGGAATTTACGGCTTTAAAGACTGGATATACTTTTAATAATACTCTTTTTAAAGATCCAAAAGCTATGATAGATAAATTCCATAAACGTGGTATTCGTGTTGGACTTTGTATTAATCCAGAAGGTGGATTTTTCCCTCATGAACAATTCTATAAACAAGCTAGTGAATTTTTGGGTGTAAAAGATTCTAAAATTATTGCTTTTGATCCATTAAATCCTAAAATATTGGATGTTTTGTTTAAAGCATTTTTGCATCCATTGGAAAATTATGGGGTTGATTTCTTTTGGAATGATTATAAAGGTACGCAAGATCCTACTAATCTTTGGATTTTAAATCATTATCTATTTTTAGATTCTGGAAGAAATCCTGCTAAAAGAAGTATGATTTTAGCTAGAAATGGTATTTATGCTCCTCATCGTTATCCAGTTTTATATGGAGGAAGTAGTGAGGTTAGTTGGGAATCTTTGAAAAAGTTACCTTTCGAATATTTAAATGCTGCTAATGTTGGTGTTAGTTGGTGTAGTCATGATGTTGGTGGAAATCATGGTGGTATTGAAGAAGGAGAACTTTATATTCGTTATTTGGAACTTTCTGTTTTTTCTCCAATTTTACGTTTCCATGCTGCTCGTGGTCCTTATTATAAAAGGGAGCCTTGGCTTTGGGATGTTGAAACGGAAAATATTGCTGCAGACTATTTACGTCTTCGTCATCGTTTAATTCCATACTTATATACAGAAGCGTATAATTATACTAAGTCTGGTACACCATTAATACAAGCTTTCTATTATAATTATCCTTGGGTATACGATGATGATCTTTATAGAAATCAATATTATTTTGGTTCTCAATTATTAGTATGTCCTATTCTAGAGAAAAAGGATGTTACTATGAATCGTACTATTCATCGTTTCTTTATTCCTGATGGTAACTGGTATGATTTTAGAACCGGTAAGAAATTCCCTGGAAATAAGAAATATGTTTCTTTCTTTAAAGAAGAAGATTATCCAGTATTTGCTCATGCAGGGAGTATTATTCCACTTTCTAATCGAAGTGATTATAATAATGTAGGCCTTCCTACAGATATGGAAATACAAATATTTCCTGGAATGTCTAATACTTATACTTTATATGAAGATGATGGTGTTACATCATTATATAAAGATGGTTATTTCTTAAAGACTTCTATTGATTATAATTATTTACGTAATAACTATACTTTAATTATTCGTTCTATTGAAGGAAAGAGTGGAATTGTTCCAGAAAAAAGGAATTATAAATTAGTCTTTAGAAATACTAAACAAGCAGAAGATGTTACAGCATACTTTAATTCTCAAAAAATGTCAGTTACTTCTTCTGTTGATGGTAATGATTTCGTTGTTGAAATTTTTGATTGTCCAACAGTTGGTCAACTTACAGTTAATTGTAAGGGTAGAGATATTGAAATTGATGCTGTTCGTTTAATTAATGATGATATTGATAGTATTTTAGTAGATTTACAAATTAATACTTATTTAAAAGAAGATATTGCGAAAGTAATGTTTGGTAAAGATACGATTAGTCATAAACGTATTGCTATCCGTAAATTAAAGAAAAAAGGACTTTCTAAAGAGTATATTCAATTATTTTTACGATTACTTGAATATATTAGTGAATTTTAAGAGGATAAATCCTCTTTTTTTTTCTTTTTTATACTTGTCAAATTTTCTTTTTTTTACTATACTATTTACAGTTGACATATTGCTGGTAGTAGTAATATATTTGTTTATTTTAGAGAGTTTACGTTTGGTGAAAGTAAATATAAATAATATATGAACTTGACTAGCTTTCAAGTATGTAGGGTTAGACCTTTATCTCTTTAAAGCTGCATAGTTACTATGAAGTAAGGTGGTACCGCGATTATTCGTCCTTATAGTTTATAAGGATTTTTTTTATAGGAGGATTTTATGTTAGATGAGTTAATTATGTTTTTGTTATGCTTTTTCCTGGTTTTAATTATTTATGAAATATTTATTGTTAGGAGGGCTAAACAAAATAAAAATAAATATCCTATGGAAGTAAAATATTTAATTACTAGGTACCATTTAAATATGAACAAAGTTGATTATTTTCAACTGTTACAGATTGTTGCTTTAGTTTCATCTTTTGATATTTCATTTATTGTTTCGGTTGTTATGATTTTAGACTTTTATTTGTGGCAAATTATTGCGGTTTTAGCTTTGGTTATACCTGTCATATTTGTTAGTTATCATTTTGTTGGTATGTTTTATAGAAAGAGAGGAATGACAAAAAATGCTTAATTTTAATGAAATAGAAAAGAAATGGCAAAATTATTGGCAAGAACATCATTGCTTTGAAGCTGTTACTGGTGATAAGAGTAGGACTCCTTATTATATTTTAGTAGAATTCCCTTATCCATCAGGTGCTGGTCTTCATGTTGGTCATGTTCGTAGTTATACTGCTCAAGATGTACTTGCTAGAGTTAAAAGAATGCAGGGATATAATGTTTTATTCCCTATGGGATGGGATGCTTTTGGGGCTCCTGCTGAACAATATGCTATTAAGAATCATATTCATCCAAAGGATGCAGTTAAAGCTAATATTCATACTTTTAAAGCACAGATGCAATCTTTAGGATTCTCTTTTGATTGGGATCGTGAGTTTTCTACAACTGATCCAGAGTATTATAAATGGACTCAATGGCAATTTTTACAATTTTATAAACATGGAATGGCTTATAAAGCTAAAAAGGATGTTAATTGGTGTCCAACTTGTAAAAGTGTCTTGTCTAATGAAGATGCTGCTGGTGGTGTTTGTGAAAGATGTGGTAGTAAGGTTGTTCAAAAAGAAAAAGAACAATGGATGCTTCGTATGAGTGATTATGCTGAAGATTTAATTAAGGGCTTGGATGATACGCATTTTGCTGACCGTGTTAAGTTGGGTCAAATTAATTGGATTGGTAAATCTACTGGAGCTGAAATTGATTTTACAGTACAGGAAACTGGTGATAAATTAACGGTTTATACTACTAGATGTGATACTTTGTTTGGTGTTACTTTTATGGTACTTGCTCCAGAACATCCTATTTTAGAGAAGCTTTCTTCTTTAATTACTAATATGGATGAAGTAAGAAAATATCAAGAGTTTGCTAAAAGTAAAAGTGCTTTTGAAAGAACAGAAGTTAATAAAGATAAAACTGGTGTTAAACTAGAGGGTATTACTGTTTTAAATCCAATTACGAATAAAGCAGTAGAAGTATTTATTTCTGATTATGTTATGATGGGTTATGGTACTGGTGCTATTATGGCTGTTCCTGCTCATGATCAAAGAGATTATGAATTTGCTAAAAAGTTTGGTGTACCTATTGTTCAAGTTATTGAAGGTGGAGATTTATCTAGAGAAGCTTACACTGGTGATGGTAAGATGATTAATTCCGGCTTCTTAAATGGATTTACGAATAAAAAAGATTCTATTAAGAAAATGCTTGGATATTTGAAAGAAAAAGGTATAGGACGTGAAAAAGTAAATTATCGTTTACAAGATTGGATTTTTTCAAGACAACGTTTCTGGGGTGAACCAATTCCAATGATTTATTGTGAGAAGTGTGGATGGCAACCTATGAAGGAAGAAGATTTACCTTTGTTACTTCCTGATGTTGCAGAATATGAACCTACAGATACTGGAGAAAGTCCTCTTGCTAAAATTACAGATTGGGTTAATACTACTTGTCCTTGTTGTGGTTGCCCTGCTAAAAGAGAGACTGATACTATGCCAAATTGGGCTGGTTCATCTTGGTATTTCTTAAGATTTATGGATCCTCATAATGATAAAGAGTTTGCTTCTATGGATGCATTGAAATATTGGCAAAAGGTTAACTGGTATAATGGTGGTATGGAACATACGGCACGTCATTTGCTTTATGCTAGATTCTGGGTACAATTTTTATATAATATTGGACTTGTTCCTAATAAGGAAATGATTGATATTCGTGTTAGTCATGGTATGGTATTAGGTCCTGATAATCAAAAGATGAGTAAGTCTAAAGGAAATGTTATTAATCCTGATGATATTGTTAGGGAATATGGTGCTGATACTTTACGTACTTATGAAATGTTTATGGGAGATTATCAACAAGATGTACCTTGGAGTACGGAGTCTTTACGTGGTTGTAAGAGATTCCTAGATAAGGTTGAACGTTTATCTAAAAAAGTAAATGATAAAGATGGTTTTAGTGAAGGGTTAGTTGTTCTTCAAAATAAGACAATTAAAGCAGTTGGCGATAATTTATCTAGAATGAGTTACAATACTTATATTTCTTCTTTAATGATTTTGACTAATGCTTATGATGATTTAGAGGAGATTACTAAAGAGGATTATCATTTATTATTAACACTTTTAAATCCTGTTGCTCCTCATATGACGGAGGAATTAAATGAAGCTCTTGGTTATGAACCTCTTTGTTATGCAAAATGGCCAACTTATGATGAAAAATATTTAGTAGAAAAAGAAAAAGAAATTGCTGTTCAAGTTAATGGTAAAGTTCGTGCTACTATTATGATTTCTGTTGATGATAGTGAAGATGTTATTAAAGAAAAAGCAATGAAAGCAGAAAATGTTATTCGTCATATTAGTGGTAAAGAAATCGTTAAAGTTATTGTTATTAAAGGTAAAATTGTTAATATTGTTGTTAAATAACATTTTTTCTAAGGAGACGTCGTCTCCTTTTTTTTGTCTCTTGCAAAATTTGAATTTTTGTGGTATAATATAGCCAATTTTAAGGGGGACTTTATATGTTTAATAAAAATGAGAAGGTTATTGTTGGTGGAAAATCTTTTGATTATGATGTATTTGAATATTTGCTTAGTCGCTTTAAAGAAGCTTTTTCACACTCTAGTTTAACTATAGAATCTGCTTTTAGAAATCTTGATGAGTTTGATTTAGCTCTTGAAGATGGTAAAAATCAAAGGTCTTATGATTGTTATCAAGCTCTTCCTAGCGACAAGAAAAAAGAGGTTATGGATATTATTAAGTCTATTATTGTTTTTAAGGGATCTAAGTTTGGTGTTTTTCCTGATCAATTAGATGGTACACAAAAACAAGTTGATAAATTATATCATGAGTATTTTGAATATTTTAGTAATTATGTGTTATATTACAGTGTATTTGATGAAAATAATAATTTTGACAAGATTCAAACTTTTCATAGTTTAGAGTTGTTGTTATATCAACTTCCAAGTCGTGAAATTGCTTATGCTAATGCTTATAATATGCAAAAAGATAATCTTGATGCTTTTGATTATGCAATGAGTTTAAAATCTATTTCTATTCCTGATATTATCAAGATTAATAGTATTGTAGTTCGTTCTGATCCTGATAAAGTAATAGGATTTAAGAAGACAAATAATGAACTTTTTAATGCTTCTTTTACTCCGGTAGATAAGACAATGGTTCCTATTGAAATGCAAAAATTGATGAATGAATATAATAATAATTTTGGTGAAGAAATATTAGATCCTAATGAACCTGGGATTTTACCAGAAGAACGTATGAACCGAACATATAAAATATTTGCTAAAGAAGCATTATTTCATATTAGATTTGAAAGAATTCATCCGTTTAATGATGGTAATGGAAGAACTGGTAGAATTTTAATGAATTATAATTTACTAAGACAAAATATAGCTCCAGTTATTATTACTAATTTTATGTCTAATGATTATAAAAAATTTATTAATGATTTTAATGTAGAAGGATTAACTCAATTATTAGTTAATAGTTCATCTCAACAAATGGCTAATTGGGTATCTATTGAAAAAGGTGGACTTTCTATTAAAAAATCAGATATTAGTCCTGATAATAGAAAGTTAGCTGAATTATATGGATATAAAACAGATGATCAAAAAGTAAAAGGATTTATGAAAAAAATTAAATTATGATATATTTGTATCATAATTTTTCTTTTTTACAAATATCCACAATTTTTGTGGATTATTTTTTGTATATTTTTATTGGTGATATATAGTGAAAGTAAAGATTTTTGATGAAGAAGATGAAAAAGATTTAGAAAATGATGTTAATGATTTTTTAGCAGATTTGGAAGGGGAAGTAATAGATATTAAATATGAAGTTAGTGTTGGTGTATTTAGTGAAGAACAGGTTTTTTGTTTTTCGGCTATGATTGTTTATTATTAGGAAAAGAGAAATCTTTTTCTTTTTTTTCTTTTGTGGTATTATTGAAATAATGGAGGAAGTTTATGAAGAAGGAAAAGAAAATTGGTATGAAAAAATCAGGCTTTGTTAAAGGGGCTTTTATTGCTACTTTAGGTATTGTTCTTACTAAAATACTTGGTATTATTTATGTTATTCCTTTTCATGCTGTTATTGGGGATCAGGGTGGAGCTTTATATGGTTATGCTTATACTATTTATCTTTTATTTATGTCACTTACTTCTTTGGGAATTCCTTTAGCTATTAGTAAAATTGTTTCGGAATATCAGACTTTAGGTTATTATAGTGCTAAAAAGAGAGCTTTTATTCTTGGTAAAAGAATTGCTTTATTTTTGGGATTTTTATGTTTTTTCTTGTTACTTTTATTTGCTCCTTGGATTTCTAAAGCGGTTTTGGGAGATTTAACTGGTGGTAATACTATTGCTGATGTTACTTTTGTTATTCGTATTATTTCTACTGCTATTTTAGTTGTACCTGTTCTTAGTATTTATCGTGGCTATTTTGAAGGCCATCGTTTTATGGAAGCACCTTCTTTTTCACAGGTTTTAGAACAGTTTGTTAGAGTTTTTATTATCATTTTTGGTAGTTTTATGGCTATTAAAGTTTTTCATTTATCTATTACTTCAGCTGTTGGTATTGCTGTTTTTGGAGCAACAGCGGGTGCTATTTTTTCTTATTTATATTTAGTTTATAAGATGAGTAAAAATAAAAAGAAGTTTAATGAAAAAATTCGTCCTGTAAATGAACCTATTATTACAAATAAACAAATATTTAAAAAAATTATTATTTATGCTTTGCCTTTTGTTATGATTGATATTTGTAAGTCTTTTTATGGATTTATTGATATGGTTACTGTTGTTCAAGGACTTGTTGATAAAGCAAGATTTTCTGTTTCTGATGCGGAAGTCATTATGAGTATGTTATCTACTTGGGGTGCTAAGTTTAATATGATTTTATATGCTGTTTCTACGGGTATTGTCGTTAGTTTAATTCCTACTTTAGCGCAAAGTGTTGTCAAAAAAGATTATCTAGACGTTGGTAGTAAAATTAATCAAGCACTTAGTATATTAACTTTTTTAACATTTCCTATGGCGTTAGGTATTAGTTTTTTAGCAAAACCTATATGGATGGTATTTTATGGAACTAGTAAATATGGAGCTAACGTTTTATCTTATTTTATTTTTGTAGGTTTTATCATTGGTTTATTTACAGCTACTGTTTCTATTGTACAAGCCTTAAAAGATTATAAGACAGTACTTTTTAGTTTAGTTGTAGGTCTTATCTTAAAACTTTTATTGAATAATAATTTGATATATGCTTTTTATCAAATGGGTATGCCTGCCTATTATGGTATCATTACAGCAACTTTTCTAGGCTATTTTGTTTCTTTTATTATTTGTATTATTCAATTAAAAGTAAAATATCATATTAATTATGAGGCTTTTATTAAGAATTTTATGGATACTTTTTGTGGCTCTATTCTTATGTTCTTTTCCTTTTTGTTATTACAATTTATCGTACCAGTTTCATCATCTACTAGATTAGGTTCTTTACTTATTATTATTTTATATGTAGTTGTTGGTATTGTTATTTATTTTGTTTATGCTTTTAAATCAAAGCTTTTTTCTCATGTTTTTGGTAATAATGTATTACAAAAGTTTCGTTTTATAAAAAAAGAAAAAAAGTAATTTGTTACTTTTTTTTCTTTATGTTTTTAAGTTTATGATAAGTTGCGAATGCTAATTTATAAATATGATACCAAGTTGGGGAGATAATATAGTCAAATTCTCCAATTAATTCTACTACGTGTCCACCAAAACTTTTCTTAAATAAATATAGTCCATATAATGGGTTTTCTTTTCTAAAGTCTCCTGTTATACCATAGAAGTTATATCTTTTATAATGGTTTAGGACAGCATATTTTACTCCTGCAAAGTGAATGGTGTATGCTGATTGAAATTGCATTACATCGTCTAGTGTTCCTCCGTGTAGGGATAATACTTCATTTCCATATATTAGGAATAGGATTCCTCCTAATAATTTTTTATCTCCGTATTTTTCTTTATAATCTTTTATTTTTTTTAGTTGCTTTTTTAATCTTTCTATTTCTTGTTCATTCTTTTTATTATGTTGTTCATATTTTTTAGGATTCATTTTTAAAATTTGATTTTCATATTTATAAGTTCTGTCTTTTAATTCTTTTTCATTTGTTTCTAGTTCTTCTTTTGTATTTTTTTCAAATTCATTAAAGTCAATTTCAGCAACTAGTATTTTTAATATTCCATCATCATGTAGTGCATCCCACATATTTTCGTAGTAGGAAAGTGGTCGGTCGATGAATTCACGACGATCACTTGTATGTTGCATAATGTCTTTAAATAAAGGTAATTCTTCTTTTTCTATTTCTCTTGTATGAATTCCAGAGCGTTCATTTTTTCTTAATATTTGTCTTGTTTTAGATTCCATATCTTTCATTACTTCATCTAAAGTTTTTCCATCTGTTTCTATCACATGCATCCAGCGGGGTTGTAGGGTATCTTGCATTAGATTAAAGCCAAAATGTTTATATCCTAATTCTTTTAAATTATCAACACATTCATGATTATCAATTCCGTCTTGTACAATATCTCCATTATTGTCTCTTTCTTTATATTCTACATAAGGATCAATTTTTATAAATATGGCATTTTCTTTTTTGGCATATACTTTTATTTCTTTTGTAAATTCTTTTAATACTTCTTTATTTTTATAGTCTATTAAAAATCCTCTTGGGGCATAAAACATTTTCTTTTTAATAATTGGTAATGTTTTTGATAGGATAAGAGATGCAGCAATTATTTTGCCTTTATCTTCTAGTCCTAAGTAATGAGCTTGCCAATTGTTTTTCTTTTTTAAATTAGCCCAGGAGATTGTTTGATAAAAAGTAATTTGTGAACTTTTATCAGCATAGTTTTTAAATTCTTTTTCACTTATTGTTTTTAACTTCATTTTCTATCTCCTTTTTACTTTTACGTCTTACCAATTTTCTATAAAATGGTACTAGTTTTGTAAATATAAAGTACATTGGTTTATTGGTTATATAGTCAAATTCACCTAAAAATTCAATGTAGTCTCCACCAAACTTTTTCTTAAATTCATGTAGCCCATAGCGAGGATTATCTTTTGATAGGTCTCCAATCGTTCCAAATTGATCATATACTTTTAGACCTTTTTCTTTGCAGTATTTAATGTGTTCTTCATACGTATAATAATTTACATATGTTTCTGTTAATATATTATGATTACCTGCATATAATACCCAGGCTTTATCAGCATATTCTACAATCATATGAGCACTTAATGTTAAATTATTTCCATATTCTTCTTTATAATTTTCAAATTTTTTAATTTCTTTATTATAATTATCTTTTTGTTTTGTTAATTCATTTAATTTGTTTTTAGCACTTTTACTTAAATTATCTATAGGTAAAATAGAGATTTGGTTATTTACATTCTTTAAATTTTCTTTTAGTTTTTTTATTGTTCTATCCATATCTACTTTACCTAAGAATAAAGTAGCTTTACCATTTTCACTACCATTAAAAATATCATAAAGAGTTTCATAATAATCTTCTGTATATGATACGAAATCTTTTCTTGTTTCGGTTAGAGTCATTAATTTGTAAAAGTCTTTTAAATCTTTTTCTGTACCAATTTCTACATAAGTATCTAGTTTTTTAGCTTTAGCAATACGTTGTTTTGTAGTTTTTGAAAAATGACTTTCTATTTCATCTAAGCTTTGATTTAAATCTATTCTGAATGTATATCTTGGTTGCATAGTTTCAAAGTTTTTGGTAAAGCCTAAATGCTTATATCCTAATTTTTTTAATAATTCAAAAATCTTATTTGTGTCATAGGGTAGGGGCATTTCTTCTTCTAGGTAATTATAATCTTTATATATTAGGTCTGGATCTATTTTTACAAAAATGGCTTTTTTGCTTTTAGCAAATTTTATAATTTCTTTTGTCATTTCTGTTACTAATTTTTCGTCTTCATAATTAATGATATAGCCTCTTGGACAATAAAAATAACAATAATTCATTGGAAGATGTTTTTGTAATAGAAGGGCAGTTCCTAATATATTTTTATCTTTATCTATTAAACCTAAATAATAAGGGGTTAAATGTTTTTTTACTTTTGCTAGTTCTCCCCAAGAATAAGATTGTAAAAAATGTGATTTTGGTTGTTTTTTTAAATAATTTTCATATGTTTCTTCATTTAAATGTACTAATTTGGCCATTTTTATCATCCTTTCTGTATTTAGTATACCATAAAACTATTTGTTTCAACAAAAAAGAACACAAATTGTGTTCATAACATATACATTCCATCTTCTTTTTTTAAATAGTCGTTCTGAGGTGTTTTTTCTAATTTTGTTACCCTCTTTTTTAGATTGATAATTTCATCTTTTAATTTTTCGATTTCTTGATTTATATTTGAATCATTTTTTTGGGGTGGCATTGGTGGCATTGGAAAGTTTGGAATATAAGGAAATGGAAATTGATTCATATACTCCTCCTACTTTTTATTATATGCATAAGGGGTTATTTTTGTTATAATATATGTGGATGTGATGTTATGAGACTTAGAAATGTAAAAAATAAAGAAGAAATATTAAATTCGTCTTCTTTCTTAGTAAAAGCGCCTAAAGAGTATTGTGGAAAATGGAATAGTTATTTCCATAATTCTAATCCAATCTATATTGAAATAGGTATGGGAAAAGGTAAATTTATTCGTGAATTAGCTAGACGTAATCCTAATATTAATTATATTGGTATTGAAAAATATGATAGTGTCGTTGCGAAATGTTTACCTAAAATAGATCCTGATTTAAAAAATCTAGCTATTATACGTATGGACGCTTTAGAAATTGATCAAGTTTTTTCTAAAGAGATTAGTAGAATTTATTTAAATTTCTCTGATCCTTGGCCTAAAAAACGACATCATTTACGTAGACTTTCTAGTATTGTTTTTTTGAAGAAGTATGAGGGTATCTTTAAAGATGATTTTGATATATGGATGAGAACAGATAATTCTTCTTTATTTTGTTACTCTTTAATGAGTTTTAGTGAAGAAGGGTATGTGTTAAAAAATCTTACTTTAGACTTACATAAAGACTTACCTGAGGATTTTGTTACTACTGAGTATGAAGATCGTTTTTCTAATCAGGGTATGCCTATTTATAGTGTAGAGGCTGTTAAAGTGTCTAATAAAGTAAATAAATAGAAAAAATTTTTACATTTAATAAAAATTTGGTATAATGTATTAAGAGTAGGTGAAATATGAAAAAAAGAATAATTTTACTCTCTATTATGCTATTATTAGTGTCTGGTTGCAGTATTCAAAGATTAAGTGATACTAGTTTCCAAGATAATATTTCCATGATTTTATCTAAAGATACTACTTTAGCAAATGTTAATTTTGAAGGATATAAGTATTATGTACCTAATGGTATGAGATTTGTTACGAAAGAAGATTATAATGCTATATTTCGTGATCGATATAATAATCAGTATTATTTATATGTTGATGCTATTGGTTATTATCATAAAACTAAAAATACTTATAAAGTAGATAAAAATGCTTATTATTCTAAGAAGTTAAATTATAATAAGAAGAATGGTTATATTGAAATTAATAAAGTGGATGATCAATACTTTATAGAAATGGTATTTAATTATTCTAAAATGGAGGCTTATGTACCAGGTCAATATTTGGTAAGAGCGGTTGATAATATCTGTTATATTTTGCAATCAGTTCAATTTAATGATAAAGTTTTAGAAAGTTTAATTGGTGAAAATGTATTAAATTATAAAGAAGAAAGTTTTAATATTTTTGAATCTAAGACTGATACTGATGACTCTGTGTTGGAGTTTAAGGATTGGCAACAAGCAGATATTGATAATAATGGTGATATTTCTGATGGAGATAATTTTGAAATAAAAGATACGGATTAGAAGAGGTGACAGTATGGGCGTTTTTGATAAAATTAAAAATGCACTTTTCGAGGAAGAGTATGTAGAAGTTGAGGAAAAACCTAAGGTTAAGGCAAAGCCAAAGAAAGAGAAAGTTAGAAGAGAAATAAAAGAGGTTCATGAGAAACCTATTGCTAAAAAGGTAATATTACCTGAGCGCAAAGAAGAACCAGTAAACGATTATGAAGATTATAAACCTAGAGATGAAGATTTTGAAATTGTTCCTGAAAGAGAAGAAAAAAAGGATACTTCAGAATTTAAATTTCCTGCTGTTGATGATCAAGAATTTACAGAGAAGTCTTATTATTCAGAGCCAAAGATAGTTGAAGTTGTTAAAAATGAAGATGTTCGTCCTGAAGCTAAGACTAATTTGTATCAAGGTTCTAAAAAAGAAACTGATACTTATTCTTATACATCTTTAGAGAATGCTTATCATGGTAATAGGGAAAAGAATTTATATCATAGTGATTATAAAGAGACTGTTTCTATTCATGAATATGGTACTTATGAAAAAGAGAAGAAAACAGGATTTAAACCTTCTCCAATTATTTCTCCTATTTATGGTATTTTAGATAAAAATTATAAAAAAGAAGAGATTGCTCCTAAAAGAGAAGTTAGATTAAGTAGTTATACTAGGGAACATGTAAGTGTTGATGATGTAAGACGTAAAGCTTATGGTAATTTAGCTGATGATATTGCAGCTGATATTAATGGAAGTAATACAACACCTGAAGTTTCTGAAAAGACAGAGGATAAGTCTGATGATAGTGATAATTTATTAGTTGATTTAAGTAAGGATGATGAAAAGCCTACAGTATCTGAAGTAACTATGGGGGATGCTGAAGAATATTTTAGAGATTTAGGGTTAGAATATAATATTGATTATAAAGATTCTAGTAAAGAAAAAGCAACTGGTCGTAGGGTTACAGAAGATTATAATGAAGAAAAAAAGATTGCAGATGTTTCTACTGAAAAAGAAAAAGAGCCTGCAAAAGAAGAAGCTTCTACTACTCCTACTGCTGATGATAATCTTTTTGATCTTATTGATTCTATGTATGAGGATGAAGAAGAAAAAGAATAAGAATAAGAATAAGGAGGAGTTATTATGGATGTATTAAATGCTGTTTTACCAATTTTATTGTATGTATTTGGAATTGTATTATTAATCGTATTAATTATTTTAGGAATACGGATGATTCAATTCTTAGATAAAGTTGATCGACTTGTAGATAATGTTGAAGAAAAAGTTAATTCTTTGGATAACTTTTTTGATATTTTAGATAAGACGGGTTATGGATTAACTGTGATTGGGGATAAAACAATTGGTTTAATTTCTGGAATAATTTCTAAAATATTTAATAAGAATAGAAAGGATGAGGAGGATAATTATGAGTAAAGAAAAAAAATCTGGATTAGGTAAATTTTTAGTTGGAGCTGCTGTTGGTGCTGGACTTGGAGTTTTATTTGCTCCAAGAAAAGGTAGTGAGACTAGAGCTATCTTAAAAGCAAAAATGAATGATTTAGTTGAGCAAATTAAAAATATTGATGTTGAAGAAGTTAGAAAAGAGTTTAATTTAAAAGTAGAAGAAATTAAACTTGCTATTAGTGATTTAGATAAAGAAAAGGTTTTAGATATTGCTAAGGAAAAAGCTCAACAATTAAAAGATATGACTCAAGAATTAGTGGATATGGCTATTGATAAAGGAACACCTATTCTTAGAGATGCTGCTGAAGAAGTACGTTTAAAAGCTATTGATGTTACTAAAGATGCACTTAAAAAATTAGAAAAAGAAGAAAAGTAATCATTCTTTTCTTTTTTTGGTACTTTTCAAAATTATAAAACTATGATATATTAGATACATCATTTTTCTATGATGAATGATTAGTAGTAATTATTTTTCTTTTTTAGAGACTTAGTGGTGGGTGAAAACTAAGATAGAATAATTATGAATTACAACATTTTGAGAAAAAACGTTAATCGCGTTAAGATTTTAAGTGTATAGAGAAATCTATAAAATAAGGTGGTACCGCGAATAATTCGTCCTTATGGGGGAATTATTCTTTTTTTTATACATTTTTCTATTATTTGGGGAGGAATAAAAATGACATTATATGAAGAATTACAATGGAGAGGTTTAATTAAAGATACAGCTGGAGATGATTTAGCTGATAAATTAAATGGAGAACCTATTACTTTTTACTGGGGTACTGATCCTACTGCTGATAGTTTACATTTGGGACATTATTCTTCTTTAGTCACTGCTAAACGTTTGGCTAAAGCTGGACATCATCCTATTTTGTTAGTTGGTGGTGCAACGGGCCTTATTGGAGATCCTAGACCTACAGCAGAAAGGGAGATTATTTCTAAAGAACAATTAGCTAAAAATTTAGAAGGTATTAAAGAACAAGTAAGTCGTATTTTTGATGGTAAAGCTGAAGTTGTTAATAATTATGATTGGTTTCGTGGTTATGAGCTTACTGATTTTTTAAGAGATGTTGGTAAATATATTAATGTTAATTATATGCTAGATAAAGATATTATTCGTAGAAGGTTAGAGTCTGGTATTACTTTTGCAGAATTTACTTATACTTTAATTCAAGGTTATGATTTTTTATGGTTGTATGAGAATAAAGGTTGTATTTTACAAGCAGAGGGATCTGATCAATGGGGTAATATTACTACTGGTTTAGATTTGATTAAAAAGAAGACTGGTAAGGAAGCTTATGCTTTTACGATGCCACTTGTTTTAGATAAGTATGGTCATAAATTTGGTAAGAGTGAGGGTAATGCATTATGGCTTGATTGTAATAAAACTTCTAGTTATGAATTATATCAATATCTAATTAATGTAGATGATGAAATGGTTATTTCTTATTTAAAGATATTTACTTTCTTATCTCCAGAAGAAATTATGAGACTTGATAAATCAAATAGAGAAAATCCTCATCTAAGAGAAGCTCATAAAGCGTTAGCAAGAGAAATTATTACTGATTTACATGGAGAAGAAGCTTATTTAGAGGCTGTCAGAATTAGTGAATCTTTATTTAGTGGTAATATTAAGAATCTTTCTGTTAGTGAATTGGAAGCTGCGTTTAAAGGTATTGAACCTTTTACTGCTGATGAGAGTAATTTGGTTGATTTCTTAGTTAATCATAAGATTTGTTCTAGTAAGAGGGAAGCACGTGAATTTATTTCTAATGGTTCTATTAGTGTTAATGGAGATAAAGTGACAGATTTAGATTATTTAATTACTAAAAATGTTGCAATAGATCAAAAATATGTAGTTATCAGACGTGGAAAGAAGAAATATTTTATTGGTAAGTTTGCTTAAAATCTATCTTGTGATAGATTTTTTGTTATTATATATAATAAGGAGTGATTTAGGTGAAGATTACATTAGTTCGTCATGGACAAACTGAAGCTAATTATAATCATATTATTCAGGGAAGAGTTGTTAATAAAGAATTAAATGAGACTGGTCAGAAAGCTTGTTATCAATTAAGGGAAAGATTAAAAGATGTTGATTTTTCTATTTGTTATATGTCTCCTATGTTACGTACGGTAGAAACAGCTTTTATTTTAGTTGGGGATAGAGTAGAGACAGTTCCTGATACACGTTTATTAGAACGAGATATGGGTGAGTTATCAGGTCAGTCGAGAGAAAAGTATGATGCTGTTACTTATTGGGATTATGATTTAAATTGTTCTAGTTTAGGAGTTGAACCAGTTCAAGATGTTTTTAAACGTTGTCAAGAATTTTTGGATTATGTTATAAAAAAGCATTCAGGTGAACATATTTTGATTGTCTCTCATGGAGCAGTTATTCGGGCTTGTCATCATTTACTTCATCATCATAATTTACATAAAAATTTATTAAATGTTAATATTTCTAATTTGTATTGTGAAACGATTGAGATTTTAGACAAAAAAAAATAGGCGTTTGCCTACTTTTTTTATTTGTTGTAGAATTCAACGATTAATGCTTCATTGATATCAGCATTTAATTCATTTCTTTCAGGAAGTCTTACATAAGTTCCTTCCATTTTACCTTCATCATAACTAATGAAGTCAACACGTTTAGTTACTTTAGCTAAGCTGTCATTAACAACTTTTAAGTTCTTATGATCTTCTTTAATAGAAATTACATCTCCAACTTTTACTTGATATGAAGGAATATCTACTTTTTTACCATTAACAGTAACGTGTCCATGGTTTACTAATTGTCTAGCTCCACGACGTGTAGTAGCAAATCCAATTCTATATACTAAGTTATCAAGACGAGATTCTAGCATTCTTAAGAAGTTAGTACCAGTAACACCTTTTAATTTAGAAGCTTTATCAAAAGTATTTCTAAATTGTCTTTCATTAACTCCATACATGAAACGTACTTTTTGTTTTTCTTTTAATTGAGTACCGTAATCAGATAATTTTCCTCTACGAGCGTTTCCATGTTGTCCTGGTCCGTAAGGACGACGAGCTAATTCTTTACCAGTTTCAGAAATTGAAAAACCAACATGACGAGCTTTTTTGTAACTTGGTCCAATATATCTTGCCATAATTTTACTCCTTTCGTTTTATTACATTCATTGAAATGATTTAGTCGCATTTTAGGGAGTTTTTTTATTCTTTCGCGTAAACAGCATAGTTACTTAAATTTTCAAAAACACTTTAAAATACTCCAAATCTGCTGTTTCAAGTGAATTGCAGTTATAATTATATGATAAATGTATGATTATGTCAAGAAATACTTACCAATAATTTCTTATTAAAATTTATGAAAATTGTAGAAATATGTCGGTAGTTTGTGTTAGAATAGGAATAGATGATAAGGTGGTGGAATATGCAAGGACAGTACTTAATTATTGGATCTTATTTAGTTATTTCTATTATTATTGTAATTGTTGTTCTTCACTTTATTAGACGTAGTATTGCTAATAAATATCGAAAAAGAGTTCATGATTTGGAAGTTGAAAAAAATGTAGTGGCTAGTACACCTGTTTCTTTGGAATTATCTAAAGTTGAACCTATTATTAAAAACGATATGATGGAAGAAAAATATAATGATTGGCAAGCACGTTTTACTCAGTTAAGGGAAAAGAAATTATCACAGATTGATGATATGTTAATTAATCTTGATATTTACATAGATAAAAGAGATTATAAAAACTGTGTTTATCGATTAGCTAAGACAGAGTTAGAAATTTATAAAGCTAGAGAGACTGCAGATTCTTTATTAGATGAGATTAAAGAAATTACTCTAAGTGAAGAAAAGTATCGAGCTATTGTGATTAAGCTAAAAACTAAATATCGAGAATTAAATAAAGATTTTCAAGATCATAAGCAGATGTATGATGAAATTCAAGAAGCTATTTCTTTACAACTAGAAAATATTGAACGCCGTTTTTTAGATTTTGAAAAAGTAATGGAAAAAAACGAATATAATGAAGTTGTTCATATTGTGAAAGCTCTTGATACTATGATAGAACATATTGGTATTGTTATTAAAGAAGTACCTGATTTGTTATTGATGGCTAAACAAGTGATTCCTAATCGTATGAAGGAAGTTAAAGAACTTAATCTTGATATGGTGAAACAGGGTTATCCTTTAGATTATTTAAATGTTGAATATAATTTAGAAGAGTCAAAGAAAAATATTGATCATATTTTAGATAAAGTAAAAGTTTTAAATTTGGAAGACTGTATGTTTGAATTAAAAACTATGTTAGATTACTATGATTCTTTATTTGTTGATTTTGAGAAAGAAAGATTATCTAGAAAAGCATATGTAGAAATGGAAGCTGATTTTTCTAAGAAACTTGAGAAAACAAATAAAGTTGTTCAAGAAGTTTATAATCAATTAGATGATATTAAAAGTATGTATGATTTAAATGATCGAGATGTAGAAATTATTCATGAAGTCAATAAACATTTAGTGGTTATTAATGATGATTATAAGAAAATGATTTCTAAAGTTGAAGCTAAATCTTCTCCTTATTCAATGGTTCAGAAAGAAGTGGAAGAGTTGACAATACGTTTAAAAGAACTAGAGAATGATTTAGACCAGGCTTTAAAATCTTTAGGTAATATGTATGATGATGAAGTAAGAGCAAGAGAACAATTAGAAGAAATCGAAAATTTCTTGAAACAAAGTAAAGAAAAAATGAGGGGTTATAAATTACCAATTATTACAAATAATTATTTTGTTCAATTATCTGAAGCAAATGAAGCGATTGAAGAAGTTATAAAAGAGTTAGAAAAGAAACCTATTGTTATTAAAACTTTAAATACTCGTGTTGATACGGCTAGAGATTTGGTTTTAAAGTTATATAACACTACTAATGAAATGATCAAGACAGCGCAACTTGCTGAAATGGCTATTGTATTTGGTAATCGTTATCGGTTATTATACGAAGATGTTGATAGTGGACTTAGTGATGCTGAAAAGTTATTTTTTAAAGGTGAGTATAAAAAAGCTTTAGATGTATCTATTAAAGCTGTATCTATGGCGGATGAAAATATATATAGAAAGTTGTTGGCGGTTTATGATAAATAGAAATAAATTTGGATTTGGAACTTATGAAGTTCTTACTGTTTGTGTTATGTTACTTATTATTGTTGTAGTAGCTCTTGCTTATGTATTTAGAACAGATTATAAAGAAAAGTATAGTGTTATGGAATATAATGCTAGAATGTTTTCCTTATCTTCTACTAATTTATATATAGAAGAAGGTACTAGAAACGTTTATTATTTACAAATGCTTTTAGATAAAAAGATTTTTTCTGAAGTAAAAAATCCATTTCAAGGAAAAAAGTATTGTGATTCTTATAATTCTAAAGTAGAATTTAAAGACGATAAAAAGTATGTTACTTTAGAATGTGGTAATTATTTAATATATCAACAAGATACTTTAGCAAAATCTTTTGCTATTTATCAAGTAGATGCTTGGTCTGATAAAAAGAGTAAAGATGATAATCAGACTGTTACTTTCTATAACTATAATAAAAATGGTAAAAAAATATTTGATCGTGATATGGAAGAAGAATTGTTTTTATATGAATTTAATAAAACTAATGGTACTAAGTATGAAGCAATTTCAGATATTCCTGAACAAAGTAATATTGTTAAAACAACGTTATATCGTCATATAGAAAAAGTAAGTGATTAAGGAGAAAAATTGTTTTCTTCTTTTTCTTTTTATGGTAAAATACGTAGAGATGGAAAGGTGTAGTATGAAAAGAGTTATTTTAATAAAGTATGGTGAACTTAGTACTAAGAAAGGAAATCGAAATTTTTTTATTAGTACGCTTGAAAAAAATATTAAAAATAAATTAGAGGGTTTTGATGTTTCTATATTTAAAGATAGAAGTCGTATGTATATTGAATTTCATGAGTCTGATTTAGATAAAATTAAAGAAAAGTTAGATTGTGTTTTTGGTATTCATATGTATCATATTGCTTATATTGTGGAAACTAATATTGATGCTATTAAAGAATTATTGATTCGTTTAGTTAAAGATTTAGATTTTAAAACTTTTAAAGTAGAAGTAAAAAGAAGTAATAAGTCTTTTCCTATTCATAGTCAAGAGATGAATCATCTTCTTGGTGGTGTTGTTTTAAAAAATAAAGAAGGTATTTCTGTAGATGTTCATCATCCAGAATTATTAATTAAAGTAGAGATTAGAAATCAAAATAGTTATATTTATTTTAATGCTTATAATGGTGCAGGTGGTTATCCAGTTGGAACTCAACCTAAAGGAATGTTAATGCTTTCTGGTGGAATTGATTCTCCTGTTAGCGGATATTTAGCTTTAAAACGTGGTATTCCTATTGATTGTGTTTATTTTGAAGCAATTCCTCATACTAGTTTAGAAGCTAGAAATAAAGTTATAGAACTTTCTAAAAAATTAGCTAAGTATACGAATGAAATTCATTTACATGTTGTTAATTTTACAAAAATTCAAGAAGAAATTTATAAAAATTGTCATCCTAATTATTGTATTACTATTATGCGTAGAATGATGTATCGTATTATGGAAAAACTTGCTATTAAATATCATGGACTATGTATTATTAATGGAGAATCTGTTGGACAAGTTGCGTCTCAAACTCTTACTAGTATGAGAGTTATTAATGAAGTTACTTGTATGCCAGTATTACGTCCTGTTGCTTGTTTTGATAAATTAGAAATTATTTCTTTAGCTAAAAAAATAGATACTTATAATATTAGTATTTTACCATATGAAGATTGTTGTACAGTTTTTGTACCTAAACATCCAGTTATTAATCCTTCTTTAGAACAAGCTCATTTAGAAGAAGAAAAATTTGATTTTGAACCATTGATTGAAGAAGCTGTTTTAGAAGTTAATACTATTGTTGTTAAAGAAGAAAATCATGAATTTTCTGATTTGTTATAAATTTCCAATTAATTTTTGGTATTAAATTTCAAAAAGTTCACAACCTATGAATGTAGGAGGTGAATGAAATGAACAACACAAAGAATTCTACTATGAAAATGAGAGTTCCTGGTGCTAAACAAGCTATTGAAAAAATGAAATATGAAATAGCTAACGAATTCGGAGTTACTTTAGGACCAGATGCTACTAGCCGTGCTAATGGTACAGTTGGTGGTGAAATCACTAGACGTTTAGTTCAAAACGGAATGAACCAAGTTAGTGGAAGCTATAATAACAAATAAGGATCATAGCTTACAAGATAGGTAATGTTACCTATCTTTTTTGTATTTTTCTTTTCTTTTTTTTCATAAATATGATATAGTATGTTTATACGTGAAGGAGGTATTTTATGAAATTATTGTCAGTAAATGCAGGTAGTAGTACGTTAAAGTTTTGTTTGTATGAAATGCCTGAAGAAAAATTGATTATAAGTGGTCAATATGAACGTATTGGTCTAGATGATTCTTGTTTTAATATAAAACTTAATGGAGAAAAACTTTCTTCAACAGTGGAATTAAAAGATCATAAAGATGCAGTTAATTTATTATTACATCATTTATTGGAGTATAAAGTTATTTCTTCTTTAGATGAGATTGAAGCTGTTGGACATCGTATTGTTCATGGTGGTAATAAGTATTCTAAATCTATTGAAATTGATGATGCAGTTGAGGCAGGTATTGAGTCTATTTGTCCTCTTGCTCCTCTACATAATCCTGGAGCTTTAAAAGGAATTCGGGCTTTTAGAGAAGCTATTCCTAATTCTTGTAATGTTGCTTGCTTTGATACAGCATTTCATCAAACAATGGAGGCTGCTACTTATTTATATCCAGTTCCTTATGAATGGTATGAAAAGTATGCTGTTAGAAAATATGGTTTCCATGGATTAAGTCATAAGTTTATTACAGAAAAGATGACTGATTTTTTAGGTAAAGTTCCTAATTTAATTATTTGTCATATTGGAAGTGGTGGTAGTGTTACTGCTGTTAAAGAAGGTAAATGTATTGATACTTCTATGGGATTTACTCCTAATGCAGGTATTATGATGGGAACTCGTTCTGGTGATATTGATTATTCTTTAATTAAATATGTTATGGAACATGAAGGAAAAGATATCGCTTGGATTGATCAAAAACTTAATTTTGAAAGTGGATTACAAGGTATTGCTGGTATGAGTGATTTACGTGATATTGATGCTGCTTATGAAGCTCATGAAGATAGAGTCGTTTTAGCAATCGATATGTATACTAATAAAATCGTTGATTATATCGCAAGATTTTATATGAAACTTGGAGGAAAAGTTGACGCTATTTGCTTTACCGCAGGTGGTGGAGAAAACGATCCAATTATTCGTCAAGAAGTTTTAAAGAAACTTTCTGCTATCGGTATTGTATTAGATGAAGAAAAGAATAATGCTACTGTCGTTCGTAAGGGCGTTGAAGGTGTTATTACAGCTCCTAATTCTTCTATTCCTGCATATGTTTTAGGTACAAATGAAGAATTAATGATTGCTAGAGACACTTATGAAATTTGTAATAAATAAAGAGATACAGAAACGTATTTCTTTTTTTATGTTGTAAAAGTAAAAATTCTGTGGTATCCTATTAATAGAATAAAAGGTAGGAGATAAATATGTATAGAACTTATCG
>CALVSS010000005.1 GCA_944359095.1 uncultured Bacilli bacterium
TTCTGAACAGTATCTTTCGCCTACTTTATTTTTTGTTCCACAGTTTGGGCAAAACATTGTTTCTTCTACTACTTCTTGTTCATCTTCTTTTGGTTCTTCTTGGTCTTCATCTGGCTCTTTTTCTAAATCAAAACCACATTCTGAACAGTATCTTTCTCCTACTTTGTTTTTTGTTCCACAATTTGGACAAAACATTGTTTCTTCTACTACTTCTTCCTCTTCTTCAAATTTTTTTCCACAATTACTGCAGAATTTCATATCTATATAATTTTTCTTTCCACAGAATGGACATTTTTTTGTATCCATTATTTCTCACCTACTTTATTTTATTTTATACTATTTTTTATAAAAAAGAAATAACTAACAAAAAAAAGACGATTTTTCGTCTTAATTTGCAAGTGGCTTACTAAATTCTAATCTTAATTTGTCAGCTACTGTAATAATAAATTCTGAATTGGTGGGTTTTGCTTTATCTATATCAACGCTGTGTCCGAAAATATCTTCCATTAATTGCCAATTACCTCGATTCCAGCTTACTTCAATTGCATGTCTTATGGCTCTTTCTACTCTTGATACAGTTGTATCGAATTTTTTGGCAACTTCTGGGTACAACTCTTTGGTTATTCCTCCTATCATTTCTGGATGTTCATATACTAAAGTAATACTTTCTCGAATATATTGATATCCTTTGATATGAGATGGCACTCCTAATTCATGAAGTGTCTTTGTAATAGCAATTTGTAAATTGTTGTGATAGACATCAATTTCTTTGCCACCAAATTTTACTCCGGCTGCTACTTCTAAAATTCTTTTTTCTAGATCTTCTAATTCAAAAGGTTTTAAAATAAAATAATTTACTCCTAATTCAGAAACCTTACGAATCATATCTTGAGTGTTATAAGAAGTTAAGATAATTACTTTTTTATTAATTCCCTTTTTCTTCATATATTCCAGTACTGCAATTCCATCTTTATTCGGCATAATTAAGTCTAATAGAATTATGTCATATTCATCTTGCTTCTTTTCTATTAATCGCATTCCTTCTGCACCATCATAAGCTTCTAGCGAAACTGTTACCTCTGGACGGTCTTGAAAATATTCCTTAATCATCCCTACTAAGCTTTTATTGTCATCTACTACTAATACTCTTGTCTTTTTCATTTATTCTCCTCTCAGTACTGCACGTATTTTCATTATATACTAGGTTTAGAAAAAATGATAGAGAAAAAAAAGACAAGTTTTGTCGAAACTGTCTAATTTGTCTATTTTTCTAGTTTTTTTAAGAAAATTTTTAGTTTTTCTGGCTTTAAACTAATTCCACCTAATAGGTATCCATCTATATTGGAAACTTTTTTCAATTCTTCAACATTATTTTCGTTAGCACTTCCTCCATATAATACCTTGTTAGATGGTAAGAGGTTTTTGATTACATCTATTATCTTCGTAATTTCTTCTGTTGTTGGAATAAGTCCTGTTCCTATTGCCCATATTGGTTCGTAGGCAATGATAATTTTATTTTTTTCCTCTTCGCTTAAGTCCTTTATTGCTTCTAATACTTCTGTTGTAATTATTTGTTCTTCTTGATGATTGTCTCTATCTTTTTTTTGCTCTCCCACACATAAAATAGGAATGATATCTTCTTTTAATAGTTGTTTTATTTTATTATTTATTTCTTCATTGCTTTCATGTTGGTACTCTCTTCGCTCTGAATGTCCAACAATACAGTATTTTACATTTAAAGATTTTAATTGTTCTGCAGATATTTCTCCTGTATAAGCACCTGAATTTTTACTATTGACATTTTGGGCACCAATAGCAAGATTAGAGTTATTCATCATTCCTAGATAAATATTACTTGCACACCAGATAAGTTTTGCTGATGTTTTTATTTCTTCTAATTCTTTTTGATATGGTATAAATTCTTCTTTCGTTAAATTACATTTATTATTAAGTGCAACAATCATTTTATCCATCCTTTTACATTTGATATTCTGATAATTTGTCTATCGCTTTTGATTTCATAAACACTCTTTTTCCATTTTCCATTCCTAGATCATCAAAGTTATGATTTTTAAAATAACTTATAGGAATTCTATTACCACTTTCTTGAAAGAATGCTATTTCTTCCATTCCTAATGTCGTATAGGCATAATTTTCTGCTTCTTCTAGTAGTCTTTCTTGGTATTTTGGAAGAGTTGTATTATCTATGGCCATTCGGCATACTTTTCTATCTTTTTCTCCTATTAGGTGAACTGCTGATACTATTTTATTGTTTTGAAGTAGAAAAAGTATTTGAACTATTTCTGGCTTTTCGTGTTCTAACTGACGATAATCAGACTCAGACATCATATTTTTAATTTTTAATAAGTATTCTGATGTTTGATTTGTTATATTATTTTCTTGTTCATATTCTTGAAAAAGTTTAATATGATCTTCATTATATGGATTGGCAATTATTATTTGTTCTTTCATTTTACTTGATTGCTTCCAATCCTGGTAGAGTTTTTCCTTCTAAGTATTCTAGTGTTGCTCCTCCTCCGGTTGAAGCATGGTATACTTTATCTTTATATCCTGCTTTTGCGGCTGCTGCTACAATGTCTCCTCCACCTAAAATCATCTTTATTTTATTGTCTACTACATATTTTAAAACGTCATCTGTTCCTTGACTATATTTTTTAAATTCATAAACGCCAAGGGGACCATTCCAAACAGCAACTTTTGATTCTTTTAAGTATTTTTCAAATAAATTTTCTGTCTTTGGACCTATATCTAATCCCATTTCATTATATTCTAAGTCATTAATGTCTTTTACTTTATAATCTTCTTGTTCACTATATTCTGTTGTTACAGCAACATCTACTGGTAAAACAATTTTATTGGGATATTCTTTGATAATATTCTTACAGAATTCTATATTTTCTTCATCTAGTAGAGAATTTCCAATTTCATATCCTTCTGCTTTTAAGAAGGTAAAAGCCATTCCACCACCTATTAGGATTCTATCTGCTTTTTTTACTAGATTTTCAATGACACCTATTTTGTCTGCAACTTTAGCTCCACCTAATACTACTACAAATGGATGTTCTGGGTGATCTAGTTCTTTTAAGGCATTTAATTCTTTTTCAATTAAAAATCCTATGCAAGAAGGTAAGTTTGTTGCAATACCAACATTAGAAGCATGGGCTCTATGGATTGTTCCAAAAGCATCATTTACAAATACATCTCCTAAAGATGCCCAATATTTTCCAAGTTCTGGATCATTTTTACTTTCTTTCTTACCATCTAAATCTTCATATCTAGTATTTTGAACTAATACGATTTCTTGTTCTTTCATATTAGCAATTGCTTCTTCTAGTTCTTTACCGCGTGTTTTTTCAACAAATGTTACTTTTTGTCCTAATAACTCTTCTAGTCTCTTAGCAACGGGTGCTAAATTGTTTTTTTGTAAATCACTTTCTTCTTTAATTCTTCCTAGATGAGAAAATAAAATTACTTTGGCATTGTTTTCTAAGCAGTATTTTATTGTAGGTAGGGCAGCAACTATTCTTGTATCATCTACTATTTTTTCTTCTTTTATTGGGACATTAAAATCACAACGAATTAGTACTTTTTTATTTTTTATATCTATATCTTTTATTGTTTTCATGAATATTATCTCCTATCTAAAATCAGTATAACATCTTTTTTTTAGAAAAAAAAGAAGTTGCCTTCTTTATTTTTTATTGTTCCATTAAATATTTAGCTGTTCTTACCATTTGGGCAGTATAACTCATTTCATTATCATACCATGACACAACTCTTACTAATTGTTTTCCATCTACTTCTAGAACACTTGTAGATAATCCATCTACTAAAGATCCACAATGTCTTCCAATAACATCACTTGATACAATTGGATCTTCTGTATATTGTAAAGTTTCGTTTTGAGAAGTTTTTAATACTTGATTAATTTCTTCTGCTGTTGTGTTCTTTTTAAATTCTAGAACTAAATCAATTACAGAACCTGTTGGTACTGGTACTCTCATAGCAGCACCGTCTAGTTTTCCATCTAGATTAGGGCATACTTTTCCGATAGCAGCAGCTGCTCCTGTAGAAGCTGGAACAATATTAGCTGCACATGCTCTACCACGACGAGCTTTAATTCCTTTTTTATGTGGTACGTCTAGTGTTGCTTGATCATTTGTATAGGCATGAACGGTTGTCATATATCCTTTTACTATTCCAAAAGCTTTGTCTAACACATCTACTACTGGTGCTAAACAGTTCGTTGTACAACTAGCTGCAGAAATGATTTTTTCATCTCCTGTTAAAATCATATGGTTAACGTTATATACTATTGTTTTAATATTTCCTTTTGCTGGTGCAGAAATAATTACTTTTTTAGCTCCGGCATTAATATGAGCCATAGCTTTTTCTTCTGATGTAAATTTACCAGTACATTCTAATACTACATCAATATCTAAATCTCTCCATGGAAGATTTGTAGGGTCTGTTTCTGCATATACTTTTATTTTTCTATCTCCTACAACAATATAATCATCTTCACTATGAATTTCATCAATTCTATAGTTTCTGTGGTTTGTATCATACTTTAATAAATATGCTAATTGTTCAGCATCTGTTAAGTCGTTGATAGCAACCACATCAAAATCTGGATCTTCTTCCATTAAACGAAAGGCAAGTCTTCCGATTCTTCCGAATCCATTAATTGCTACTCTTACCATTTTCTATTCCTCCTTTATCTTCATTATATAGTGTTCTTTTTTTTGTTTCAATATATTCAATCCTTTTTGACACTTTTTTGTCGAAAAAAAATATCCATTTCTGGATATTTTATTCATGGAAACAGCTTCCACCTATAAATTCTCTTAATAAAGAGTCTTCTGGTATTACGTCTGCTGGAATTGGTAAGAATAATCTTAAAAATTCGATTAATCTTTTTGCTTCTTCATAGTATGGAGAATCTTTAGGGACTGAATATAGTAGTGGTTCTACATATGTTTTTAATACACCTATTTCATAAATCAAGGCAGAATTGAAAGTAAAATCAGCTTCGTCTTGGAATGGGAAGATGTATTTTTCTTCTCCAACTCTAACACTATTCCATGACTTTAATGTGTGCTCTATGTTATTATTTCTTGTTCTATTATCTCTAATAATTCTTCTTAATAATCTATTATCCGTTGTAGATACACGATTATGATTATCTAAATTTAATTCTGTTAATGCAGAAATATATACTTTATATTTTTTCTCTCTTGGAATATTAGTTAAAATTTTTGGGTCTAGTGCATGGATTCCTTCAATTAATAGAAGGTCTTCTTCTCCTAGGGATAATTCTCTTTTAAATTCTTTTTTTCCTAATACGAAACTAAAAGTAGGAGCAATAACAGTTTTTCCATCTAGTAAATCTTTTATTTGTTCATCAAATAATTTTAAGTCTACCGCTTCTAGGCATTCGTAGTCTGGTTTTCCATCTTCTCCTAATGGTGTATCTACTCTTTCTACAAAGTAATCATCCATTGATAATACTTTAGGATGAAGTCCAAAACTTTCTAGATACATACATAGTTTTTTTGAAGTTGTTGTTTTTCCAGAAGATGATGGTCCTGCCATCAATACTACTTTTATTTCTTTTCTTCTTTTATTAATTTCTCTTGCTAGATTTAATAGGCGGTTACTTTGTAATATTTCATCGATCCTGATTAAATCATTAATTTTTCCTAAAGATACTAGTTTATTTAAGTCTACAGAATTTTCTACTCCTATAATTTTTGCCCAGTCACGACATTCTTGAAAAACTTCAAACATGTGTGGATGATGCTTATATGCTGGAATTTTTCCAGGTTGATAAACGTTTGGAAATTGTAGTACGAAACCGTTTTCTTTAATATAAGTTAGATCAAAATCCTTAAGTTTTCCTGTTGATGATGGCATTAAATTATAGAAATAATTATAATAATTACCTAAACGATATAAGGTTACATATTCATTTGTTATATAAGACATAACTCCAGCTTTAACAAAATCTTTTTTACTTTCAAAATATTTAATAGCTTCTCCTCGATCTACAGTACTTCTTATGATTGGCATATCTGCAACTATTATTTCTTTCATAGTTTCTTTAATATTTTTTATTTTATTTTCTGTTAATCTAAAATTAGTCTCAATATAAATACCTTTATCTAGTGAATGTTGTACTTTGATATCTGCATCTTCTCCATATAATTTCTTTATGGCATAGATTAAGACATAAGTAAGACCACTGATATGCGTTCTGTTACCAGGTTTGGTTGTTAAATCCATAAATTCTATTGTTGAATCTTCTATAATTTCTTTGGTTAATTCTTTATAGGTATTATTTACTTTAGCTAATAAAATAGGATACTTATATTCTTTTTGAAATTCTTTAGAAATTTCTTCTAATGTTTTACCTTTACTCATCGTGTATTTTTTTCCATTAATTTCTACTTCTATTGTTTCAATCATATTGTCACCCTCTTCATTTTCTCTTATTATTGTATCATATTTTGTCACTTTAGAATAAGTATATTTCATCTTCTTTACATATATACTAAAAATAGGTGATAAATATGAGTTTAGTTCCTGTTGTTGTAGAAAGAGAAATGGATGGAGAACGTAGTTACGATATTTTATCTAGATTATTAAAAGAAAGAATTGTTTTTATTAGTGGAGAAATTAATGATGCTTTAGCTAATAATGTGATTGCTTCATTATTATATTTGGATTCTATTAGTCATGAAGATATTTCTATTTATATTAATTCTCCTGGAGGAAGTGTTTCTTCTGGTCTTGCTATTTATGATACTATGCAATTTATTGCTAGTGATGTTTCTACTATTTGTGTTGGTATGGCGGCTAGTATGGGGGCATTTCTTTTATCTAGTGGTGCTAAAGGGAAACGTTATGCATTACCAAACTCTGATATTATGATTCATCAACCTTTAGGTGGTGCTGAAGGACAAGCCAGTGATATTAAGATTGTTGCAGATAGAATTATTTTACTTAGAAAAAGGCTTAATAAAATTCTTTCTAAAAATTCTTCTCAGCCTTTAAGAAAAATAGAAAAAGATACAGAAAGAGACTGTTATTTAGATGCTAAAGAAGCTTTAGATTATGGCTTAATTGATAAAGTTATTGAAAAAGAAAAAGTGTGAGAGTTCACACTTTGTTTTAATTTAATTTTTTAAATCTTGTAGCTAGGTCTTTTATTTTTCTAAATCGATGATTTAATCCAGACTTAGTAATTGAGTTTCCGGTTTCTAAAGAAATTATTTCACTTAATTCCTTTAAGGAAGCTTCAGGGTATTTTTTTCTATATTTTAATGCTTCTTGGGTCTTATCATCTAAAAGACTAGTTCCTAAATTTTCTTCTATAATAGCAATATCGTCTAATTGGGATGTCGCTGTTGCGACTACTTTGTCCATGTTTGCTTGTTCACAATTATTTAGACGATTTGCTTGATTTTTTTTGTTTCGATATATTCTTTGATTTTCAAAATATAAAACTGCATTGTTGGCTCTTATTAATTTTAAGAAGTCACTAATTTTATCTGCTTCTTTTATATAGAGCATATAACCTTTATCTCTTGTTAATATCTTTACATTTAAATCAAAGATATTTAATAACATTTGTACAAATACAGCTTCTGTTGGATGTTCAATTAATAATTCCATATGATATCTTGAAGTTTTTGGATCATTTATACTTCCTGAACTTAAAAATACTCCTTTTAAATAGGCTCTGATTTCTTCGTTGGCACCTACAATATATTGGGGTGGCCGGTCCAGGAAATTTTTTTCTTTATCTTGATATCCTATATCTTCTAGTATAAAGTCCTTTTTTTCTTCTAGAGTTAATACAAATAAATCTTTTTTACTAAAATTTAGACTATCTTTAATTTCTTTTTTTACTTTTACTTCATATAAAGTTTCAATTTGTTTTTCGATTCGTTCACAAATAGAAGAATTTTCTGTTGTTAGTTGAAAACCATTGATTGTATTTTGTCCATTATTTCTGATATACCCTGATAATTCTGCAATTATTTCTGACTTAGAGCCAAAATTTTTTGATATTTCATCTTTAATATCTGTTGTATATGACATTTTATTTCCTCATTAAATAGTTAAATATTAAAGAACTTAATTTTAGACTGTTATGTCTTAGAGTATTATCTTCGATAGTAATTAAATCATCTTCAATAAGTTCTACTCCTAAATCATTTAAGGCTGCATAGTCAATTTTTACTGGGTCTTTTTGTTCAGCAGTTGCATATTTTTCAGCTATTTTTTTATCTATTTTACTGTTACTAGCAATTACGGCATCTAATTTTCTATATTCTAAATATTTGTTTAATAGTTTTACGTGGTCACTTACGGTAAAATTATCTGTTTCTCCAGGTTGGGTTACTGCATTACATAAATACATTAATGGAGCTTTTGTTTCCTTTAAAGCTTCTTTTACTTCTTTACATATTACATTTGGTAATATACTAGTATATAAACTTCCCATACTAAATAGTATTAAATCTGCTTCTTTTATAGCAGTAATTACTTCCGGTAATACTTTTGGTTCTTCTTTATAAAATATTTTTTTTACTTGGTGATGATTTTGAGTAATTTCTTCTTCTCCTTCAATCACATTTCCTTCATTATCTATGGCCATTAATGTTAGTGATGAGTCTTCTGAAATTGGTAGAACCGTATGTTTTACATCAAATAGTTTACTTAATGACGCGATAGATTCTTTTAGAGAACCGGTAATATCTAACATGGCTGTTAAAATTAAATTTCCCATGGCATGTCCATCTAAATCACTTGAAGTATGAAAACGGTATTCTACCATTTTTTTAATTGGGTCATCAATCTCTGATAATGCGGTAATTACCTTTCTAATGTCGCCAACTGCTGGAGTATTAAATTCTTTTCTTAATTTTCCAGTAGATCTTCCATTATCAGATACAGTTATTACAGCTGTAATATTCACTGGAAAATCCTTTAGTCCTCTTAAAAGATAAGAGATACCTGTACCTCCACCAAAAACTACAACTTTTTTATACATTTTCATTTTACATCCTCCTATTTATGACTGATTATATAGTAATCCTTTTTTATGACTTTTAATAAATATCGTCACTCCTGCAATTATAAAAATTATGGAAACTAGTTGAGCCATTTTTATTGGTCCTAACATTAGAGAATCTGTTCTCATGGCTTCTATTATGAAGCGAATGATTCCGTACCATATCAAATAGATACTTGTTAACTGTCCTACTTTTAAATATTTAAATTTACGAATCATTAATAGTGCTATAAACCCGAAGAAGCACCATGCTGATTCATAAAAGAATGTTGGATGATGATACTCTCCTAAAATATACATTCCATTAATTATAAAGGTTGGTATTCCAAAGGATCTTAATTTGCTGGCTGTTGTGACTGGTCCATAGGCGTCACTGTTAAAAAAGTTTCCCCATCTTACAATTGCTTGAGCTATAATTAATCCTACTACAATAATATCTAACATTTTCCAAACATTTACTTCATTTTTCTTGCAGTAGTATATTATGAATAGTAAGCCAGCTAAAATACCTCCATGAATGGCTAATCCTCCATTCCATATTTGTAATATTTCTAATGGGTTATTTAAATAATATGGTAAATTAAAAATTACATAATAAACTCTAGCTCCAATAATGCCGATAATAATAGTATCAAAAGTTAGATTTACTAAAAAATCTTCATCTATTCCTCTTTTTTTGGCTTCCTTATAAATAATTATGCAGGCTACTAGCATTCCTAAAAATATAAAAATGGAATACCAGTAAATTTGAATTGGGCCTAAGTCTAATGCTACTTTATCCATAGTCTACCTCGCACTTGATAATATTTTCTTTAAGAACTGTCCTGTATATGACTCTTTTACTTGGGCTACTTGTTCTGGAGTTCCAGTAGCAACAATTTGTCCACCTTCATCTCCACCTTCTGGTCCTAAGTCAATGATGTAATCTGCTACCTTTATTACATCTAGGTTATGTTCGATTACTACAACTGTATCTTTATTATCTACTATTTTTTGTAAAATTGCAAGTAAACGCTTGATATCATCAGTATGTAATCCTGTTGTAGGTTCATCTAAAACAAACAAGGTTTTTCCTGTTGCTTTCTTTTGTAACTCTTTCGCAAGTTTTACACGTTCTGCTTCTCCACCGGATAACGTTGGTGCACTTTGACCTAATTTAATATATCCTAACCCTACATCTTCTAATACTTGTAATTTGTTTTTTATTCTTGGTACATTTGAGAAAAATTCTAGTGCTTCAGATACTCTCATATCTAATACTTCTGCTATATTTTTTCCTTTATACTTTATGCTTAAAGTTTCTCTATTATACCTTGTACCATGGCAGACTTCACATGGAACATAAACATCTGGTAAGAAGTGCATTTCTATTTTCTTTACTCCATCTCCACGGCAGGCTTCACAACGTCCACCTTTTACATTGAAAGAAAAACGATTTTTTTCAAAGCCATACATCTTAGCTTCTTTTGTTGTTGTAAAAAGAGTACGAATATCATCAAATACTCCAGTATAAGTTGCTGGATTAGATCTTGGAGTTCTGCCAATTGGATTTTGAGAAATTGCTACTAATTTGTCTATATTTTCTAAGCCTAGAATCTTTTTAAATTTTCCTGGTTTTTCTTTTGAATTATATAATTTTGCTGCTACTGCTTTACAAAGTATTTCATTAATTAAACTACTTTTTCCACTTCCTGATACACCTGTAATACAGGTAAATGTTCCTAGTGGGATATCCACATCTATATTTTTAAGATTATGTTCTGCAGCTCCTTTTATTTTTAAGAACTTTTTATTTCCTTTTCTTCTTGTTTTTGGAATTTCAATACATTTCTTTCCACTCAAATATTGTCCTGTTATACTATTTTCGTTTTGCATAACTTCTTGTGGAGTTCCAGCAGCTACTACTTGTCCACCGCGGTCTCCCGCTCCTGGTCCAATATCTACTAAATAATCACAAGCAAGCATTGTATCTGTATCATGCTCAACTACGATTAATGTATTACCTAAATCTCGCATTTCAAGCATGGAATTAATTAATTTTTCATTGTCTCTTTGATGTAGTCCGATACTAGGTTCATCTAAAACATATAATACTCCAGTTAAATGAGACCCAATTTGAGTTGCAAGTCTGATACGTTGTGCTTCTCCTCCAGATAAAGTTCCTGCACTTCTACTTAATGTTAAATATTCTAGACCAACATTTTTTAGGAAGTGTAGACGATCTTGGACTTCTTTTATTACAAGTTTAGCAATTTCTTTTTTCTCTTCTGATAATTTTAAATTGTCAAAGAATGGGATTAATTCTTTAATACTCATTTGTGTTACTTCGTAGATATTTTTTCCATTTAATTTTACTGATAAAACATCATCCTTTAGTCTTGCTCCATGACAAGTTTCACAAGTATGTTCTACCATATAATTTTCTAACCATTCTCTAATCCAGGTAGAGCTTGTTTCCATATATCTTCTTTCTAGATTATTTATGATTCCTTCATAAAAGTCTTTGGTGTTATATTTATTTCCACTCTTTGAAGAATATTGAAAATGTATGATTTCGTCTGATCCATATAAAATTACATCTTGTTGTTTTTTAGTTAATTTTTTCCATGACTTTGTCATATCAATTTTATAATGTTTACATACACATTCTAGTTTTTTATAATCAATTCCTTCTGAATCATCTGTTAGAGTTTTGATACATCCTGTTGCAATTGATTTATCTTTATCTGGTATTAATAAATCAGCATCGATTTGTAATTTTACTCCTAGTCCTTTACAATCTGGACAAGCACCATAAGGAGCATTGAAACTAAATATTCTTGGTTCTAGTTCTGGAAGAGAAAATTCACAGTATGGACAAGCAAAAGATTCTGATAATACTAATTCTTTTTTTTGTTCTCCTAATACTTCTATTACCACTTTTCCTTCAGATAATTTTGTTGCTGTCTCAATGGCTTCAAACAATCTTGACCTAGAGCCATCTTTAATAATTAATCTATCAATTATTACATCTATTTGATGTTTTTTATTTTTGTCTAGATTGATTTCTTCTGATAAATCCATGGTTTCTCCATCAACGCGAACTCTTACATAACCTTCTTTACGTAGATTATCTAATAAGTCTTTTTGGGTTCCTTTTTCTCCATGAACTACTGGGGACATAATTATTATTTTTGTTCCTTCTTTATATTCTAATACTTTATTTGTCATTTCTTCTACACTCTGACTTGTAATTGGAATATTATGATTTGGGCAATAAGGAACTCCTACTCTAGCAAATATTAACCTTAAATAATCATAGATTTCTGTTACTGTTCCTACCGTTGATCTAGGGTTATTATTGGTTGTTTTTTGATCTATACTAATTGCTGGAGATAACCCCTCTATACTGTCGACATCAGGTTTTTCACTTCCACCTAAAAATTGTCTTGCATAAGCTGATAGACTTTCTACATATCTTCTTTGACCCTCAGCATAGATTGTATCAAAAGCTAAACTACTTTTTCCACTTCCTGATACACCAGTCATTACAATAAGCTTATTTTTTGGTAATTCAATATTTATATTTTTTAAATTGTTTTCTCTTGCACCTTTTACTATTATTTTATCCATAAACTTCACCTGCCACATATTATATCATATATTTATTTTTCTTTGAATAACTTCTTTTAGTTTATAGCAATTCATTTCTCTAGTCAATCGAACAAAAAAAGAATGGGTTTTAATCCATTCTCTTAAACGTGCAACTTTGACATAACAATTCACTTGGTTTTCTGTCTTGGAATGACTTTTTTAATTTTTGATAGCGTTCTTTCTTTTCTATTTCTTCTATTGACTCTTGGTAGATATTTCCTAAATTAATTATACCGTCGCTATCTAAGCAACAAGGAACTACTGTGCCATCGGATAAGATGGCAATTTGAGTTTTTAAAGCATAGCAATATCCACAACTTTTGTTATTTGTTAGTTTTGGCCAATTAAACTCATTATCTTTATCCACATATATTGTGGAAGAAATTTTTATATTTTTTTCTTTTTTTAGTTTTTCCACTGTTTCTGTGGATAATTTATAATATTTCTTTAACTTTTCCACTATTTTTGTGGATTTTTCGTCTAATTTGTTATCTTTTAATGTCCATAATCTATAAATAACCACAGTATTTGGGGATAACTTTTCTACATTTTTAAATATATTTTCTTCATAACTTGGAATATTTTGTTCAGAATGAAGTGAAAAATTTATTTTATGAAGTGCTTTACAATCTTTTAAATTATCAACTAACTTAGGAAATAAAATTCCATTTGTGGTTAAGTTTACCGTTAGGTTATATTTTTCTGCTAATTTTATAAAATCTATAATCTTAGGATGAAGAAGTGGTTCTCCTTTGACGTGAAGATAAATTACTTTTGTTACTTTAGATACTTCTTTTAAAATATGTTCAAATTCATCTTGGGTCATAAATTTTTTCTGTTTCGTAACAGGGCTACAAAAGGAACAGTGCAAATTACAGCAGTTAGTTATTTCTATATATACTTTTTTATATCTGTCCATTTTAGTTTCCTGATTTCATTTCAAATAAAATATCACGTAATTCCATAGCACGTTCAAAGTCTAATGCTTTTGCTGCTTCTCTCATTTCTTGTTCAATTGCATCTACTGTCTTAGCAAATTCTTTCTTAGTTAACTTCTTAGGTTTTTCTGCTGCTTGTTCATCAATATTGCTGATAACTTCTCTAATTTCTTTCTTAATTGTTTGTGGAGTAATACCGTGTTTCTTATTATATTCTTCTTGAATTTTTCTACGTCTTGCTGTTTCTTCTATGGTTTCTTTCATTGAATCCGTAATTTTATCTCCATACATAATAACGTGGCCATTAGCATTTCTGGCGCATCTTCCTACTGTTTGTATTAAACTTCTAGTACTACGTAAGAACCCTTCTTTATCAGCATCTAATATAGCAATTAAAGAAACTTCTGGAATATCAATTCCTTCTCTTAGTAAGTTGATTCCAACTACTACATCATATTTTCCGACACGTAAATCGTGAATAATTTGTAATCGTTCTAACGTCTTTATCTCTGAATGAAGATAAGCTACTTTAATATCTAATTCTTTTAAGTAATTTGTTAATTCTTCAGACATACGGATTGTTAATGTCGTTACTAATACTCTTTCATTCTTTTCAATCCGATCTTTGATTTCTCCAACTAAGTCATCAATTTGTCCTTCGGTTTTTCTTACTTCAATCGTTGGGTCTAAAAGTCCTGTTGGTCTAATAATTTGTTCTACATATTTTCCACCTGTATGCTCTAGTTCTAAATCGCCTGGAGTTGCAGAAACATAAATTGCTTGATTAATTTTTTTCTCAAATTCTTCAAATTTTAAAGGCCTATTGTCTAAGGCACTTGGAAGACGGAAACCATATTCTACAAGGTTCATCTTTCTAGCTCTATCCCCGTTATACATACCTCTTACTTGAGGAAGAGTTACATGGGATTCATCGACAACTAAAAGATAGTCTTTTGGGAAGAAATCCATTAAGGTAGTTGGCGTTTCTCCTTTTTTTCTACCAGCCATAGGTGCAGAATAATTTTCAATTCCAGAACAGAAACCAGTTTCTTCTAACATTTCAATATCATAGTTTGTTCGTTGCTCTAGGCGTTCTGCTGCTAATAATTTATTGTTGTCTTTTAATTCTTTTAATCTTTCTTTTAATTCTTCTTTGATACGTACAATGGCAGCTTTTAATTTTTCATCACTTACTACGAAATGACTAGCGGGAAATAAACTTACATTTTTCTTATTAGAAATTACAGCTCCGGTTAGACTATCAATTTCACTTATACGATCTATTTCATTTCCAAAAAATTCTACACGAATACCTGTCGTATTTTGATAGGCTGGAATAATTTCTACTGTGTCTCCTCTTACTCTAAAAGTTCCTCTTTTAAAATCTAAGTCATTTCTTTCATACATCATTTCTACTAATTTAGTTAATACTTCGTTTCTTTCGATTTCTTCTCCAACAGATAAAGTTAACATTTTATTCCTGTATTCTTCTACTTCTCCAATACCATAAATACAAGAAACACTTGCAACAACAATTACATCATCACGAGATAATAAGCTGCTTGTTGCGGCATGACGAAGTTCATCAATTTCATCATTTATAGAAGAATCTTTTTCGATATAAGTGTCTGTTGATGGTACATAAGCTTCGGGTTGATAATAATCGTAATATGATACAAAATATTCTACTCTGTTTTCAGGAAATAATTCTTTTAGTTCTGAATAAAGTTGTCCTGCTAATGTTTTATTATGTGCTAATACTAGGGTTGGTTTATTTACTTCTGCTATTACATTGGCTATTGTAAAAGTTTTTCCAGTTCCTGTTGCTCCTAATAAAACTTGTTCTTTTTTTCCTTCTTTTATTCCTTCAACTAATTCTTTAATTGCTTCTGGTTGATCTCCTGATGGTTTGAATTTTGATACTAATTTGAACATTTCGGCCTCCTTACTCTGACCACTGTCTCATATAATTTTGCCTTTTCATACCATTTTGTTAAAGACAAAGAAATACCGATTGTGGCCACAATTTTATTAAATCATAATACACGTTTTCATTAACTTATTTTAACACTTATTTTTTACTAAAACAAGAAATGCATAATGTAGATTTGTTTTCATTGATTAAATGGCAATATCAATTAGGTAAAAATTTTATGTAAAGAAATTAATTGTTTACTTGTAAAGAAATATATTTACATAAAAAATAGGTGACCAATATTTGACTACCTATTTTTAAGTCTTTCATAAATTTTTTACTAATTTCGTTCTAGATAATTATCTATCACAGTATTTAATAATTCAATCTGTTTTAATTTTAAAGAATAGTTGTGGTTTTTATATTTAATATGTAATGGATTACTGTTTTTTGTATTTATTAAAGTCTGGATAATTATTTTTTTGTCATTATCATAAAACTCTAATCTATATTTGTCAGCGGTAGGGGTTTCCCATTTACTATTATCTATTTTTGCTTTACTCAATATTGTTGTTATTTCTTTTATTATTTTTGTATCATTTATTTGTTCTTTTAATTCTTTATCCGCTGTTAAATCATATACTACTATATATTTAGTTAATTTTAAATTTTCTTTAATTTTTCCATAACTAGGTTTTCTACAAAATATTACTACACCAAATAGAATAACAATAATTAATATTATAAATACTATTTTTTTTATATCTTTTTATCATTTGAACTCCTTCTTATTCCCTTACTTATTGATTTGAACTGTTTTTTTCAAATATTTATACCTATACTCATTTATCCATTTTTCCTTGATTATTTCTTTTATATTGTCTTACCATTTTGGCTACTTGTCTTTCGTTTTGAGTTGATAAGCATTGTGGTATATAATCGTGTCCTTTATTTAAATAACTTAATAAATTTACTATTTCTTTTTCAGCTTTATCTGGATTATATCTACCTTCTCTAATTCTATGAAGTGTTGTTAATAGGTAAACTCCTGCTGGGGTAGTTGTATCTAATTCGATTTTTCCATTATTTGTTTTATTGCCTATATAATATGTACTTGCTAATTCTTTTGACTCTAATATATCATATACTTGATGAGCTTTATTTCTTGGTATTTTAGATAATAATTGAGATGTGTTATTGTGGTTTTCCATAATTATTTTTTCTTGATCAGGAATAGCACTTTTATATATAAAAGGTAATTTTTCTTTTTCAAACTTTGTTGATAATTTTTCAGAAAGATAAGTTGAAATTAAAGATTTTATATTATCTACCTGATAAATATTTTCTTCCATCATCAAGTCATTTCTTATTAAATATAACCAATTTTTAAATTCTTTTAATTCTGGTATTCCTTTATATTTATTTAAATCTTCTTTACTAAAATAATTATTTATCATTAAATTTGTTGGACAGACTGGTCCCTTAGATAATTCGTTTTCGGCATTGATATTACTTTGGAATGACATTGTTGGGAAAGTTATGTGTTTTGTAAACGTTGGAAGAGTTATGTTATTTTCAATTAGTTCCGTCATCATGTTTTCATCTTCTCTTATAATCTTTGATGTATCTAAAATGTGAACTCCAAAATTTTTACTGCCATCTTCTAAATAAGCGATAGAAAAAGCAAATGGTTCTAATCCTTCTATTTGAAATGTTCTTACTGTTGCACTTGGATAAAATTCTTTATAATCTTTTTCTTTGTTTTCATTTACTCCTATCGATAACCATAAGTTGAAGTTTTCTTTTTGTTCTGCTGGAGATAGAAGACCAGATTTTTGTTTTTTCTCTTTTTTTTCGTGGACTTGTCGTAAATTACTAATTTCACGAATATCTTCCATAATTTTATTATTACTTTGATATCCTTTTTTATATATATAGTCTCTAAATTCGTCTATTTTTCTACTGTATTCCGCTACTTCTTTTGATGTTAGTTTTATTCCTTCAGTAATTATTGCTTTCATAATTTCTTTATAAAAATCTGGTTCTATATACTCAAATCCATGATTTAATAATTTTATTTTATAATTATCTATAAAGTAATCTTCTAAAAGTAAAATAATATGTTTTTTATCAGAATTGTGATCTTTTTCATTAGAACTTTGTCTTGCTCTTTTAAACTCTTCTATTTTTATTATTTCTCTAATTTGTTCATAATTTCTATCATCTTGAATTAATGTTTTTAGAATTTCATAATAACTACTAGTATCTTCTTCCTCTATATATATTAATGGTTTAATAGATTCAAATGAATGTTTTAAATTATTTAATAGATTTTTTTCTTGTTCATAGAAATCTTGATTTTTATTTAATCTAGATTTTTTATTTTTAATTAATGATATAGCAATAATTGTTAATTCCTCTAATTCATATTTTGGTAAATATACCATATTTTTTAGTAATGTTTTTATTTCTTTAGGTATTACTTCTAAATCATCCGGATGCCAATTATTTAGATAATAGTCAGAATCTATTCTTTTTAATACTTGTTTATATTGTCTTTCTATTTCATTCTTTGGAACAATAAATTCTCTTTTCGCTATTAATTTATCAGTTGTCATTTCTAATCCAGAAACTAATTCTTTTTCTTGGCTTTCTATTTCTTCTAGTCTTCCTAACCAAGTAATCATATGTTTACTTGTTTTAGCTTTTTCAATAATTGTTTGCAATTTATTTTCATATGGAATATAAAATTCTTTCGTTGGAGATGTTCTTTTTTTAGAAAAGGAAGGATAGAATCTATTTCTTATGGTTGGTTTATTTTCTTGTTCTTTTTCTTTCATTACGGACGTTGTATTTTCTTCTAACTCTAATAAATCTTGTACATTTTCTATGTATTTAAAAATTAGTTGATGTAAAATATCAATTCTATCTCCATGAACTACTAAGTTTTGATAGTTATTAAACAACTCTCTTGTTTCTTCATTTAACCAAGCATTTTCTATCTCTATTTTTTTAATTAATTGTTTCTTTTCCCTTTTTAATTTTGTTTTTTCATCTAAATTTTTATCTATATAATTCATTCTATTTAGACTTTTTATTTTTTTCTGTAATTTTTCAATTGCTTCTATTTTTATTTTTCCTTCTTGAACTAAATTTCTTTCTCCTCTTGCTGCATATTTTCTTTTAACAGCTGCTAACTTCTTTTTTCTTGTTTTTAATTCTTTACTTATTTCAGATAACATTACTGGATCTATTTTTATTTCTAGGCGTTCTTCTAATTCTTCCATATTATCTACTTGATTTAATAGTTTTATTGCTTGATTGATTATTTCATTATGCTTTTTTTGCTTCATACCTATCCCCTTTGCTTTCATTTTGCCTTTATCATACTATGGACAGTCATTTTTTGCAATCATTAATTAAAAAAACATCTTTTATTTAAAGATGTCTTCTTGTAATTTTTTAGCAATACTTCCGGCTCTTAATATTATAATTTGATCATTTTCTACTTTTATTAATGTAGATGCTTCATTATTTACTGTTCCTTCATCAATAATGCAGTTAATTTTTTCTTTCATTCTAGGTTCCAATTGATTAGGATTTGTAATTGACTCATGAGATGAAATATTAGCACTTGTAGAAATTACTGGCTTTTGTAATTGATTCATAATTCTGATTAGTCTTTCATCCTTTGGCATTCTAATAGCTACAAATTCTGAATTTGCTGTTAAGAGGTCTGGTACTTTTTTACTTTTCTTAAATAAGATTGTTAGTGGCCCTGGCCAATACTTTTTAATAATTTTTCTAACTTTGTCGGGAATTTCTTCTACTAAACCTTCTAACATTTCTTCACTGGATACTAATATTAATAATGGTTTGTCATAGCTTCTTTCTTTAGCATCATAGACTTTTTTTATTACCTCTTCTTTTGTTGCATCCGCTATGATTCCATAAATAGTATCTGTAGGCATAATTACTAAATTTCCTTTTTTTAATTCTTCTATTACTTTTTCTTCCATTTTATTTCCTTCTTTCTATTTCTTGATTAGCTCTTTCTTTAGCAATGTTCCAATCTCTAAAATCATGAGTTTTGAAATTTTGATCATCCAAATAAATTTCGATTTCATGTTTTAAGTCTTTATCTTTCAATTTTTTAGAAAATGATAGCAACTCTACTACATTATCTGCATGGCCATTCATTAGATATTCTATATCAATATCATCTTTTTTGAAATACCTATCTATATTTCTTATAGCGATTACTTTATCAATATTTATATAATTGATTACTACATAAATTGTGATGATAATTATCATATAACTTTTTATAATATTAAATTTATCATTCCAAATATAAATTAGTGTTGGTATTAGGCAAATGGTTTCTGTAAATAGGGTTATATATACTAATAATCTTAATAATGTATATCCATATTCTTGTTCATAGTAATACATTCTTGTAAATGATGATATAATTATGATAAATGTTAAAAATACTAATATGATAGATAGTATTTTTATTTTTTTATTTTCTTTTTGGTTATCATATTTTTTAGTAAATAAAATAACACCTAAATTAATTACTGAGACAACCATCAATTGAAAAAATCCTTGTCTGGCATAGTTTGCATAACTTATTGATTTACCAACGGAATGTAATAATAATGATTTTATTTGGATAATATCAAAAATTAAATAAATTACATTTAAAATAATTAAAAGTATTTTTATGGTATCTACTTCATTTCGTTTAGTCTTATTTTTTTCCTCTCGTTCTTCTGTTTGATAACTTTTTAATAAATAGATAAGAGTTGCTGATAAATAAATGAAGAAGGCAATTGTTATAATCATTCTTAAAACAAAATCAAAAAAGTTAAAATGATTTAAAAGTTTCTTTGGAATAGATAAGATAGTCGATAGTAAATTTTCAAAAATCATATCTGCAGAGGATAAAAGAAAGATTATAATAATTACTAATGGTAAAACGATTAAAAAGGCTTTTATTTTTTTCTTTGTTTCCTCTTTTAAATGTAATTTTGTACTTATTTTCTTTGATACTTCGGATAATACATCTCCTATTTTTTCTAATGGATTTAATATTATACATATTTCATCTGCCACTATATCAATTACATTATAAGTGGGTCTAATTGTCATTATATATAATAGTATAATTAATATTGGAATCATAAAACTATTTAAGGTTTTAAAAAATTGATTGTCAAAAATAAAGTATGTAGCAGATAAAAGTAAAATTGGGATTATTAATATCAAACCTCTTTTATCTATTATCTTTTTATTTTTCTTAAGAGTTAAATATATTATTATCATTAAAGGTATTAAAAATAAGATTACTGATAAGCCTAGAGGTATTTTATAAAATAATATTATATACCAAATAGACAGTAAAAAAAGTAATAAATAATTAATCATTTTCTTCCTCCTTTTCATAATCCAGGATATCTCCAGGCTTGCAATTTAAAATTTCACATATTTTATTTAATGTTGAAAAGCGAATGGCTTTTCCTTTATTAGTTTTTAAAATAGATAAATTAGCTTGCGTAATTCCTACTTTTTCTGCTAACTCTTGAGATGAAATTTTTCTTTTAGCCATCATTACATCTAAGTTTACTATAATTGCCATAGTTATTCCTCCTTATATTGTTAAATCGTTTTCTTCTTTATATTCTGTTGCTTGTCTAAATAACTCTGATAATAAATATAGAGCAATTCCTACTCCAATAAATAATATAGTAAAAAAGGTTAGAGATATTTTTAATGTTAATGTGTAACTTGGATACATAAATATTGCTAGTAATAAAGCTATAAATATGATTAAGCTAATACTTGTACTTATTATCATAGCTTGTTTTAGGTACTTTACAGTATTATGATTAAATGGATTTTCTATTTTTAATTGATTAAATAGTTTTATAAATCTTGTTACTAAACCTAAAAATAATATTCCAGCAGGATATATTAAAAATACTAATAAGTCAAACTTTATATTTAGTAGTTTTAATATTTCCCATAGTCCTAGTAGTATTCCTATTCCTATTACCATAGCTATTTTTAAAATGATATTTAAAATAATTGCAATTTTCTTTGTATTTTTCATATTTTTTCTCCTTTTGATATTATTATATGCCTTTTTTATTAAAAGTCAATATATTTTTATTGTTTTTCGATAATTCATTACCATAATAAAACTCGTTTCGATTGAAACGAGTCTTTCTTATCTATTACTCCACTTAGATGGTAGAGTTACTAATTTATTTGGATTAATAAGTCGGTTTAAATAAGTATTATAGGTACAGCCACCATTATTTTTCCAGAAGCAACTTGCTATTTCTAGATGTAAGTGTGGTCCAGTTGAACATCCAGATGTTCCCATATAAGCAATAATTGTATCTTTTGTTACAAATTGGCCAACACGGATATTAGCATAACTACTTAAATGAACATATGATGAATAAATATAGCCACCATTATAGTTATGTTTTACAACTACTATTTTAGCATTTCCATTACATGAATATCCCATGTTTTGACACCATCTTCCACCAGTACAATCATCAGTATAGATAGCATGGATTACTCCATCGGCTATAGGATAAACTGGTTCTGTTTTGTTAGAACTACTTAAATCATATCCATTGTGGCTAGAACTAAATCCTCTTACTAGATATCCTTTTTGCATTGGTCTTACAAAGAATCCTACACTTGGTAAACTACTAGATGAGTTTTGAGAGATACGATATTGACAAGCTTGAATATCTTCGTTTGCTCCACAACCTAATCCTTTATAATATTTTACCATTGCTTGAGCTTCAGAGATTTGTGTCTTAATTGATGGAACAGTATCTCGAAGAGAAGCGCTATCTGCTTGAATCTTTTTCTTTTCTGCTTCTGCTTCTTCACTAAGTGTTACTAAGCTTTCTTGTTTTTCTTGTAATTCTTTTTGGTCTTTTTTATTTTGTTCTATTAATTGCTCTAATTCTTTCATGATTTTATCATTATATTCTGTTAGTTGTTCTACTACTGACATACGATAAATCATATCTGTAATACTAGTTGCTCCAAAAGCGTATTCCAAATAGGCATTTTCTCCATTTGCAATTTGATAATATTCAATTATCTTTTTACTTTCTTCACTTTTTTCAGCTATTTTTTGATTGCTTTCTTCTATTTCATTTTGTAATGTTACTATTCTATTTTTAGCTTCTTCAATTTGATTTTCATAGTCTTTTATCTTCTTTTCTATTTCAGCAACTTCAGCGTCATTTTTAGCTAGAGAAGCATTTGTTTCTTCTAATTGAGCTGTATATTTTCTAACTTCTTCTTCAAATTGTGCTACCGTTTTTGCCTGCGTATTAATTGGTAGTGTAGCAAAAGCAATTAAAACGATAGAGCTTAGGGCGATTAATTTTTTCTTCATTAGATTTTTAAATACTTTCTTACGGCACCGGCACTACCAACCATACCAACTAGTATACCAATTACAACAACGATTCCAGCAGTTGAATATATAAATGGTTCTGGCTCGATTAATTGAATTAATTGGGTAAATAAATATCCATCAAAATGTTTATAAAACATTAAATAACCATAAGTTGTAAAAATTACTGGAATAATAGATCCTAATAATCCTAAAATCATTCCTTCTACGATAAATGGAGTTTTGATTGTAAAATTACTTGCTCCTACTAATCTCATAATTCCTATTTCTCTACGTCTTGCAGAGATTGTTAATTTAATTGTATTAATAATTAAGAATACAGTAACTATTACTAAAGCAATAACAATTCCATAAGTTACTTTTTCTATTGATGAAAAGGCTGTTACCATTTTTTCAACCATTCCTTCACCATATCTTACAGTATTAACTGAATCTATTTTTTTAATTCTTGCTGCTGTATCTGATATTTTTTCTACATTTTTAACTTTTACTTGATAAGTATCTTTTAATGGACTTTCATCATCATCCCATTCATCTAATACTGTATCAAATACTTCTGATTCTTCTTGCATTTGTTCTTTTACTTCTTGTTTAGATTCAAAAGTAATACTACTTTTATCTACATTAGAAATTTGTCTTAATTCTTTATTTACTTTATCAATATCTTCTTCTGTTGCATCATTATTTAGGAAAATAACAATCGTTAAATCTCTTTCTATTTCTTTTGTAAAATTTTGAACATTAAATGATGCCATAATAGCAATTGCTACTATAATTAGTGTAATTGTAATACAAGAAATTGATGCTAGTGATAAGCTGAAATTTCTTATTACACTTTTGAAGGCATCTCTAATGCTTCTTCCTAACATTCTAAATATTCTCATCTACATATGTTCCTTTCTTCTTAAAGCTAACTAAATGACCATCTTTTAATGAAATTACTTGCTTTTTCATGGCATTAACAATTTCCTTATCGTGTGTTGCCATAATGATTGTTGTTCCTCTTACTTTGTTGATGTTGTCTAGTACTTTCATAATTTCCATACTTCGTTCTGGGTCTAGGTTTCCTGTTGGCTCATCACATAATAATAGTTTGGGATTATTTACTATTGCTCTTGCTATTGCTACACGCTGTTGTTCTCCACCAGATAACTGATCTGGATAATTGTGAACTTTATTTTTTAAGCCTACTTCTTCTAAGGCTCTTAATACATTTTTACGAGTTTGTTCTTTTGTTGCTCCAATAACTTCCATAGCAAAAGCTACATTTTCATAAACTGTTAGTTTAGGAAGTAATCGATAATCTTGGAATACAATTCCTAATTTTCTTCTAAGCTTATATACTTTTGTATTTCTTAGTTTGGCAACGTCTAATCCACCAACAATAATTTGTCCCTTGGTTGGTTTCTCTTCGCGGTATAGCATTTTAATCAATGTACTTTTACCACTTCCTGAACCACCTATAACGAAAGTAAAAGAACCTTTTTCAATGGCTAGATTTAAATCATAGATTGCTGTAACACCATTCTTATACTTTTTTTCAACATTTTTTATTCTGATTAAGTCCATATTTACCTCCACTCTAGTATATTTCATTATACCACATATTTCGACATAACAAAAGAGGAGTTTTATGAAATCCAGGATAAAAACATGAAAAGTGAAAAGTTTTTCTAAACGCAACCCTAATTTTGTAAAAGGTTGCATTTAATCGGGTAAAACTATCTAGTTGC
>CALVSS010000006.1 GCA_944359095.1 uncultured Bacilli bacterium
CATATCTATTTTTAGAATTTTTCTTTTTTATAACATTAGAAGCATTAGAAGAATGATAAAAATAATCTTTAACATCTTCCAAATATTTCTTTCTATACTGATAATCATCAATCTCTTGAAGAAGAACCTGATTATGTCTATATTTTAAAGCTCCCCATAGAATACCACCAAGACAAATAACTCCTGCTGAAAGAAGACGAATATTAAAATTATCAGTAACAAAGGAAGTTCCATAAAAAGCACCAAGACTAGCTAAAATCCCCAAAGAAACTCTACCAATAGTACCAGTAATTTGTTTTCTCTGAAGAACATAACGGTTTTTAACGCCTTCTTCAATTTGACTTTCTAAACGTTCTTCAATCTTAATAGCATTATCTTTAGAAAGCAAAACATTATCTTCACAAACACCATTAGCAAAAGTAACATGATAAACTCCTTTATCATCATCACGGACTACTTTATTAATATAAACATTTTTACCATCTTCATTCTTATTATCTAAATAATAATGCATAAAATCCCCCATTTCATAAAGTAGCAACATTATACCATAAAAGGAGAAAAAAAGCAAGTCTATTCCAAGACTCGCTTTACTTCTCTAATAAACAAATCATCCGTCATACCAGCAATAAAATCAATAACCATACGCTTATAATTTGTAACTTCTAAATAACGAGAACTTTGAGAATTTAAAAATATAGTATAAATAATACTAGATTTATGATGATTAGTAATATCTTCTAAATAGATATGATATAGTCTATTCATTCCCTTACGATAATATTCTATTTCTTCTTTAGTTAAACTTTTACTATAAATATGTTCTTCATTAAATTTCTTTAAAGCAAATAAAGCTTGAAAAACAGAATCACTAAGAGCAATATAAGGCTTATCCAAACTATGAGTAATGATATCTAAAATAACAGTATTCATAATTTCACTATTTGTATTACCCAAAACATCCGTAATTTCTTTAGGCAATTCTTCTCTTTGAAAAAGTCCAAGTTGTATAGCATCTTCGATATCACGACCAATATAACCAATAATATCACTAATTCGAACAACACAACCTTCTAAAGTCATTGGTTGATAATAACTAGCTGAAGTTAAATCATAGTATGCATCATGATATTCTTTTAAAAATTCTTCTTTATTTTTTTTACTAGGAGCATAAACATTAGATAGCATTTCCCCATTATGGCACATAATACCATCTAAAACTTGAACGGTAAGATTAAGTCCGTTACCATAATTTTCAACTTCCATATAATGCCTAACACCTTGTATATTATGAGCAAAATATTCACCTAATTCTTGAATTGAAATTTCATTAAGAATCATCTCTCCAGTATGTCCTAAAGGAGTATGACCAACATCATGTCCCAAAGCAATAGCTTCAATTAAATCACAATTTAAATTAAGAGACCTTCCAATCGTTCTAGCCACTTTACTAACAAGCTGAACATGTAACATTCTCTCACTAATATGATCGTTTTGTTTAAAAGAATACACCTGAGTTTTATCTGCATATCTCGTATAACTAAGGGCGTGAATAATTCGATCAACATCCCGAAAGAAAGGAGCTCGAATATCTTCTCCTATAGGAAAAAAACGAACTGCTTCCCCACTTTTAGTTGCATACTTAGAATAAGTATCTTCTATTTTTAAAAAATTACTTTTAATAACATCCATAGAATCCATAACAACACCTCTAATTAATGATGAAGTAATCGTATCATAGAATAACTAGGAATAGCAATATCCGTATCTAAAGATAAATAATAAATATTATCTGGATGTCTCGCAACGTCTAAAGAATTCATATCTTCATCAAACAGTTTAGAAACAACAATAGAAACTCTATCACCCTTAGGTGTAAATAATTCAACAGTATCCCCTACTTTAAAATAATTTCTTTCATAAAATTTAACTAATTTTTTTTCCGAATCATAAGAAATAACTTGACCTAAATAATCTTGATTACTAGCTTCATTTCTACCAGTATAATATTGATCAGTTGCATCCGCTTCTTTTAATAAATAATGAGTAGAAACTGCTCTATTCGCAACTCTAGCAAGTCTTTCCTCTAAAACAGATAAAATATCTTCTGTTAAAGTATGATTATAGTACCTATCAATAATCTCACGATAAGTACCAATCACTGTTGCTAGATAATATAAAGAACGCATTCTTCCTTCAACTTTTAAACTAGTAACATGAATATCAATTAAATTACCAATATAACGTGCTAAATTATTATCTTTTGTCGCGAAAGTAAAATCCTTTTTACCAGGAACTTCAAAAGAAAATCGACAAACTTGAGCACATCCTCCACGATTAGCATCACGATTTGTAACATAATTAGATAAAGCACAACGACCACTATAACAAGTACACATTGCTCCATGAATAAAGACTTCAATATCAATACCAGTCTTATCAATAATTTCTTTTATCTCTTTTAAAGAAACTTCCCTAGCTAGAACGACTCTATCTACTCCTTGTTTCTGAAAATATTCTACAGCTTTATAATTTGTCGTAGAATCTTGTGTAGATAAATGAACTTCTACTTTAGGAAAATTCTTCTTAATATAAGAGATAATAAAAGGATCACTGACAATAAACGCATCAATCCCAGCATCAACAACAGAAGCAATATAGTCTTCTACCCCATCCATATCTTCATTATGAAAAACAATATTTAAGGTAAGATATACTTTTTTACCTAAATTGTGAGCAAACGAACATCCTTCTTTAATTTGTTCTAAAGAAAAATTAGTAGCATTCGCTCTTAAACCATATTTTTCTCCACCAATATAAACGGCATCAGCACCATATAATAATGTAACTTTTAAGCGCTCAATATCTCCAGCTGGAGAAAGCAATTCTATTCTCTTCATTTTTTCACCCTATAGATAGTCTTTTTAAAAAAGAATCCCGTACTATCCCCTAACTTTTTATATTTTTCTACATAACTATTATCAACACATCCACCATGAACATAATTCATAGTATCACTAGCAAGTTCTAAAAAAGAAGAAATTCCATATTCTCTTAATAAAATATAATTACATCCAGCTTCATATAAAGTTGAAAGAATTGATGTGCCATTCAAAGCTTCATCAAGAATAAAACCAGTACCAGCCGATTCTTCTTTTACTAAATAATGCTTTTTAGTAATCTTTTCTAAAACAGATAATGTATCATTACCAGAAGTATTTGAATCTTCATAATAATTATGAACTAACTTTCTTCTACTATAACCAACACTAGGTAAACTAACAACCTCAACAATACTCTTTATAGAAGACTTTTTACAAATATCTACAATTTCATCTAATGTAATTTCCTTAGAAAGTAATGCATACTGAACACCCTGATTAAAATAATAGTCACAAGTACGATAATTCGTAACCATATGTGTCTGAGACCAAACTAAATCAAAAGATAAAGATAATTCCTGCTTTAATTCAAGTATTGAAATATCATAAAAGAATACACCCATAATAGGTAATTGATTTAACTCAAGTAATATTTTTTTTAAGTCTTCAATCTCATCATTAAAGATATTTTTATCCATCTTAACAAAAATACATATTTCTGGATAATCTAAAATAACTCTACGAATTTCATCAATAGAAAAGCTAACAGTATTTAAAACAGAATAATTATCTAATCCCAATAGTAAAGCATCACATTTTCCAACATAATTAGAAATATCTTTACTAGCAACTTCCACTAAAACTTTCATAAGTCACCTCTGCCCAATATTATATAGCAGATTAAATAAAAAGAAAAGAGATGATAACTCATCCCTTATAAATACTACCCAATTCGGAAAGCTGGCGCTACCCCAATAGAATTATATGCACTAATGTCATAACAATCGCCTAACGTCATCACAGTGTAGAAATAGTTACTATAGTTAGAACTGGCCGCGCGCAACCACCAAATAGTATTTGAGCCATTATATTGTTTAATAGCTCCACTTTTGTTTGATGTTGTTACTCCTTGAGCTTTATAGTAATCTAATTGTCTTGTATAGGCATCTGTTGTATCATTATTTATTACATTACTTGTTCCTTCTTTTCCCCATACTTCTTTTGTAGATAATAAATATAGTTTATCTGTTGAGGTAAAGTTTGCTGAATCACTAGAACCATGTCCTGATACGACTGTTGTTTCAATGATTCCTGCTTTCAATTCACTTGGCAAAGCATTATAGATATCATTTTGTACATAAGTATACATTTCACTTGCTGGCCAGCCTCCTACATTAGTATTGCCAGAATTCATATTGTGATTTGTTATGATATCGGCAAACTCTAGTACAAATCCACAAGCTGTTTGGGAAAATCCATCGGTTGCACATTCATCTGGAGTTGAGGTATTAGCTATTCTTATCGTATGAGTTCCAAAACTTCCCATATTAATTGTCTTTGTATCTCCAACGTGATAGCTGCTGGTATTTCCACTATGAACAGCTGAAATAATCGTATCCCAAGAGTCAGTAGCAAAAGAATTAGGAGGTGTTAAAACATTACCACTACTACTATCTTGAAAATCAGCTGTATTACTAGTAACTGTCTTACTACCACCACTAGAGCTATAAGCCGTAACAACAACTTTCATGGAACCAGGAGAATATTTAGATAAATCGACAGTATCTGTAAATCCAGCTTCCTTAACAGAAATAGAAGATGAATTATAAACCATAAGATTATTTCGATAAACCGTATACTGATAAGAAATAACACCTGATCCAGTAATTGTCATAGCCTTAGTAATATAAGAAATAGAAGCACTAATAGTAATAGAAGAACTATTAGACTTTCCAATAGAAGGATCTCCAATAGTCTTAGATGGACATTTTAAATAAAGTTCATAAGAATAATCCTTCTTAGACTTTTTAGTAACAACAACAAAACTACTCGTAATATCACACTGTTGTTTACCATAATCAACAATTTCATCTTTTTTTATATAATTACTATTAACCAAGGCTTGAAGCCCAATTTTTGCTTTTTGACCAATATTTTTAGGTAAAGAAGCCCGGTGATCAGAATAATAAGTTTCTGCCGTTAAAAGAATATTTTTTTCTAATGTTTTATAAAAATTGTCTTTAGCAGACTCCAATATCCAAGACACTGCCCCAATCGCAACACTCATTAAAATTCCTAAAATAGTAATAACCGCAAGTAATTCAACTAACGTAAACCCTTTTTTATTCAATTTCATATACCATCACCCTATCTAAAAATATAATATAGTAAAACAAACAAAAATACAAGAAAAAAGCAAGTAAAAACTTGTCTACTCTGTAATATAAAATTTATAATCTTCATCCTGATAATAATCTTCTTCATTATAAATAGAATAAATATTAAAGGAACGATAAACACCTAACTTACCATTTTCTACAAAATAGTGAACAGAATTTATATAATCATCAATTCCTCTCCACTCCAAAAAGCAATGATAATCACATTCTTCTTTCACAAGATATCCATGATAAACTTCATCATCATAATATTTTTTAAATGCCTTTTCTATTTTTTTAGAAACATCATCTTTATCAACATGAAATAAATCAAGAAGTTCTTCATCTGTCATTAAAGTACATGTCCTCAAATCAAAATTATAAGTATGAAAACTAACATCAGGGAAAGAATAACCAGAACGATAATCAGCCATTCTAAGAGAAATAGATAAAATATCACCATTAAGTTGAGAGTCATAAACTAATAAATTATTTTTATTCTTTAAAAACTGTTTGGCATACTTCTCTATAGTTTCATTAACCAAATTGGCATCATCACTATTGATATTAATATAAGGTATTTCACTATATAAATTCTGATTATTTAACTTTGTTTCCAATGTATAAACTAAATATTTAGAAGAATCTACTTTAATATAATTATAATTACGATAATAATTTTTATAAAAATAATAACCAATAACAAAAATAATGATTAAAATAGCCAACACAACCATTAAAATTTGTCTAGATTGTAAAAGACGAGAAAAATTGAAAAAAGAATTCTTTTTTTCTACTTTTTTCATTTTTTTCTTATTATGATTAAAATTATTATTTTGAACAACTCCAAACATAAACTCTCCTAATTAACCCCTTTAATTCTCATAATTCCTCGAATTGGACTATATCGATAAGTAGAAGAAATCTTTATTCCTTCTCGTGGACTAGAAGCATGAACCATTTCTTCACCATTACCTGTAAGAATACCAACATGACCATTATACATAACAACATCCCCTGCTTTAATATCTCCAGGAGAAACTAAAGTATACATATTTGTTTGATTCCACATAGCATCAGTTTGAGCAATCAAGTGAATTCCAAAATGCCCAAAAACATAAGAAACAAATCCACTACAATCAGCACAAACATGAGGATCTTTCCCACCCCAACAATACCGATTACCAACAAAGGATTTAGCATATTCAACAATAGCTTTACCAGTTAAACTACCATTGCCACTTCCACCACTACTACTACCTCCGCTAGAGCTACCATTAGATGTAACAATAAATTGTTGTGGACTTTTACTAGTAGTAGAAACAAATGTACTATTTTCACTTTTTAATATTTCTCTAGAAATACTAGCCGTATCCCAACAAGCACCTAACTGAAAAGTATCCATATCATCTGGTAAAATACCTAAAGTAAGATTAACAATAAAAGGTAAAAGGAAACAAAGAATAGCCGCTTTAAATTTATTAAACATACTTTTTCTTTTTTTCTCATCATCGGGATTTACTACTAATTGTGTAAATTGAACAACCAAAGCAACCATAAGTAAAATTGGAACCACTAATTGGATTAAATCCAAAATCTTCTTTAAATAATCTAAAACAACAACCATACTATAATCAGTACAGCATGTTCCCAAAACATCACTACAATCTAATATTTGAAAAAACCGATTCATACTCCCACCCCACTACTTTTTTGTACTAACGGAAATTCCATCTCCTATATCAAAAAATTCTGTATGATATTGACTATTATTTTTTAAATAATCAATATAGTTTTTAATTTTACGAACTAAAGCTCGTACATTTCTACTTTTAATTTCTTCTTCATTTTTTTGAACCAAGCCATGAAAATTTAAATTATCAGTAATAATAGAACCACTGGATACTAAATTACGTTCAAACATTTCAAAAAACTTAATATTTTGAGCTTTTGCAGCATCAATAAAAATTAAATCAAACTGCCCGTCAAGCTTTACATTAAACGCATCATTATATATTAAAGTAATTCTATCTTCAAGTCCAAAAGCTTTTACATTTTTAATAGCTTCTAAATATCTCTCATTATCTCTTTCAATACTTGTAATTTTTACATTAGGATCAACAAGAGCCATCATAATAGCAGAATAGCCAATAGCTGTTCCTATTTCTAATACATGACAAACATGCTTTTTTAATATAAAAGTAGTTAAAAAATCAATACCATCATCCAACATAATTGGAACATTATGTTCTTCCGCATATTCTTTCATTTGACGAATAAGATTTCTCTTTTCTACCATATCCAATCACCAGCTTCTTTAATCTCTTGCACCTTAGCTTCATGTTCAGCCAAAGTACTTGTATAGAATATATTACCATGTTTATCCGCAACAAAATACAAATAATCACTTTTCGTAGGTTCAATACTTGCTTCTAAACTAGATAATGTTGGACTACAAATTGGTCCAATAGGCATTTTACCACCCATATTACTAGCTCTTGTATTATAAGGATTGATAGTTGCAAACTGAGCAGCAGTTAAATCACTAGTCATTGGATATTGTAACGCATAATACGTAGTAACGTCACTACCTAAATTCATATTTTTTGCTAATCTATTTTCAAAAATACCCGCAATCATCTTACGATTTTCTGTATTTGTACCCTCAAGTTCCAACATAGATGCCATAGTAATATAATAATGAACATTATTTTCTATTTTATCACGATAAGGATCTAATTCTTTCTCCATTTCATCTAACATCTTTTCAACAATTGTACTAATACTAACATCACGATTATCAAACTGATAAGTATCAGGAGCCAAATAACCTTCCAAAGGATAATAAATACCTTCCTGTAAAATAGAATCTGTCAAAAACCAATATTTTCCCATTAATTCAGTAATATAATCATAATTATTCAAAGTATTTAAAACCTCAGTCTCAGAATGATTAGTAGCATCTGCAATATCCTTAGCATAATCAGTAATTCTTTCTCCCTCTTTAAAAGTAATAGTAATAGCATCCGGATTATAAGTACTACCAGAAGCTAATTCTAAAATAATATCTTCCATAGACATATCTTTACTAAATTGATAAGTAGATGCTTTTAAATATAAATTACCCTTACTTTTTACCGTAATTGTAAAAATTAATTCACTACGAATTAAATTCTTTTCTTTTAATATTTTTGCAATTCCAGAAACACCAGTACCACTTGGAACCTCTACATCTATCTTTTTATGACTGTTTTTATCTACAGGGCTTGCTAAAAACATATAGATTGCTGCCGCTAAAATCAAGAAAGAACCAGTCACAACTAAAAAAATTAGTAATGGTTTCGGTCTTCTTCTTACTACCATAAATTCCCCTCCACAAAAATAAAGAGCTATTGCTCATTATTTTCTTTATTCTTTGCTTGTTTTCTTACCTCTTCTTGTAAAGTATCAAGAATCGTTTCAATAACTTTCCATTCTTTTTCTGTCTCAATAGCTTCTAATTTACTATGAGGATCATTAGGATCATAAATAGATGCATACACTTCTACATTACCAGCTTCATCCCTTGTATTATCAGTATATACAATATAGTTTTTATGAGTCTCTTCACTTTCAAAAGTAAATAAAACATCATAAACAACTTCATTACCATTTTCATCTATCAACGAAAAACTATTTTTTTTCATTTAATCTTTTCTCCTTATCTAAAAACGTCTGTAATATTATAGTAGCCGCTACACTATCCACTACTTTTTTTCTACCCTTTCTAGAAACATCTGCATGAATAAGCATATCTAAAGCACTCTTAGTAGATAATCTTTCATCTTGTAAATAAATAGGAATCTCTAATACTTTCTCAAGTTCTTTTTGAAATTTTAGACTAAGTTTTCCTTTAGGACCAACGGTATTATTCATATTCTTAGGAAAACCTAAAACAACAGCATCAATCTTTAATTCTTTTACTAAACGAACAACTTCAGATACTAATCTTTTATATTCCTCCTGATGACGAATAACGCCATAAGTAGACGCAATAAGTCCCGTAGCATCACTAGTCGCAATACCTAACGTACGACTTCCTAAATCTAAACCTAAATATCTCATTAATTATTTTTAAAAAACTCCTGTAACAAAACTTCTATAATTTTAGCACGATCAATTTGTTGAATTTTATTTCGTGCATCTTGATAACTTGAAATATATCCTGGATCTCCACTAATTAAATAACCAACAATTTGATTACTAGGACGATAACCTCTTTCCTCTAAAGAATGAGCAACTTCACTAAGAATATCTCGAATAATTTTATTATCTACATCCTTAACATCAAATAAACTAGTCTTATCTTGTGACATCAAATCACCTCACTATAATATATAAATCTATTTTATCATTGATTGAAATTGATTACAACCCAAAAAAAGGAACATTGCAAAGAAAATGTTCCTAAGCTACATAAATAAAGGCCATATAATAAGCAAATATCAAAAAGATAATTGTAATAATCCAACCATTCATTTGTTCAAACCAAGTACTTTTATCTTTAACACCAAGGGCAATAGAAATTAAAGTACCACCAATAAGTCCACCTATATGAGCAAAATTATCAATTCCGGTCATAAAAAATCCTAGCATCAAGTTAAGAACAATTAATGGAATAATTTGACTTTTAACAACATTACCCAAATAAACACGATAATGATAACCAAAATAAACCAAAGCACCCATTAATCCAAAGATAGCACCAGATGCTCCAATAGAAGCATAATTACCACCAAAAATCATTGAAAACAAAGATCCACTAATACCAGCTACCAAATAAATAACTAAAAATTTAAACTTACTTAAATAATTTTCTACTTGTGAACCAATAACATATAAAGCATAACAGTTAAATAGCAAATGAAATATACCACCATGTAAAAAGATACCCGTAAGTAATCGATAATATTGACCATCTCGAATAGCTGGCCCCCAAACACAATAACCATTAATTAAATTATTATATTGACCAAATAAAATAGGAATCACATATAAAATAACATTAATAGCAATCAACCAATAAGTAATCATTGGAAAATTATTTTTAAAAACAGAATTAATCTTTTTAGCATCTTTTTTATTATGTTCATTAATATCACTAGTAATTTTAGCAAACAAAGCCATTCCTTTTTCATTAAACTTTAATTTTTTAACTAAATCTGGGAATACTCTTTTAATGACATCACTTTTTTTAAAATCAGCTTCTGTATTAATTTTAACACATTCAACATGAGGAATAGCATGAATATCTTGACTAACATTATCTCCTAAATCCAAAAAGATACTTAAGGTATCCATACGAAAAGACAATGTCTTTTTCTTAATTTTTTTAACAATTCTCTTCGTCTTAAATATATCAAAATTAAATTGTTCATCATTATGTATATAACCAGAAACAATTCGAACAACCTTATAATCTTCATCCAAATTTTCTAACCAAATTTCATTTTCAACCCCTTGTAAAATAATAGGATTATAATTTTTATCTATAATAAAATAATGAAGTAATTTCATCACAAGAATATTCTTGTCATCCATTAAAATATCGTTTTCCATCCAATCCCTCCAAAATACTAATAATATTATATACTAAAACATAAAATAAAGAAAGAGGTGTTTTATGAAACAAATATTAAAATTTATAATTATCTTACTCCCCTGGTTTTTATCATCCTTAACTCCTATTGATAAAGAGTATTATAATTCTCTTTCTCTTCCCTGGTTTACACCACCACGTATGGCTTATGGAATTATATGGACCATTATCTATATTGGAATAGCAATAAGTATCTATCAAATAATAAACAGTTATAATAAAAAAGATATACCCAAATCATATAAGTATACCCTTTTATTAAATTATATTGCCAACCAAAGTTTTCAACCATTATTTTTCTTATTAAAAAACAATTTTCTAGGTTTTATTTCCTGCTTACTAACTTTTATAACTTCCCTATTCCTATATATAGAAACTAAAAATTTAAAAGAATCTGCAACCAAATATTTAATTCCTTATATTTTATTTAGTTTATTTGCAAGTATTCTTTCTCTTTCTATTTATTTATTAAATCTTACTTTTTAATATGTTTATAATACTCCCTAGCTACAGTTAAATATTTCTGTAGTTCTTTTTCTAATTCAGGAAAATGCTCCTGACAATAACTTAAATTATTTTCTTTACTTTTTAATTCATGTTGATAAGCAATATCAGCAAAACTCATAAATCCTAAATATTTAGCATCACTTTTCATAGAATGAACTAAAATAGCATAATTAGCCATATCTTTATCTTTTAAAAACGTTTTTAAATTAGCAAGTTTTTCATCTATTTCATCTAAATAATCTTTAAGAGTCATATTATACATTTCCATATCACCTAAAAGTTCTAAAGCATGATCTATTTTTACTCCATGACTTCTTAAATAATCTTCATTATAAACATTGTTTGGAGTACTAGTTTTAACCTCAGGAACATCTAGAATTTCTGTAGTATCAAATAATTTTTCAGTAACATCTTCTTTTAAATGTAAAAGAGTAGCAAATACACGTATTAATTCATCTTTTTCAATAGGTTTAGCTAAATAATCATCAAATCCTTCCTTCATATATTTTTCTCTCATGCCAGTAATAGCGTTCGCTGTAAGAGCAACAACAGGAATAGAAAATTTAGGTAACTTCTTTAATTCTTTTAGTGTTTCAACGCCACTCATTTTAGGCATCATATCATCAAGTAAAATAATATCATATCCTTCTCCAGACATAATTTTTTCTAAACAATGATATCCACTATCCACACAAGTAACATCAGCATGATAACGCTTTAATAACTGATCAGTAACCTTTAAATTCAAAGTATTATCATCAACAACTAAAATACGATAACCAGTTAAATCTAAATGAGATACTTTAGCTTTCTCTACACTTTGCAAAGCAGTATCCTTTTCAATAGGTTGATCTAAAATAATAGTAAATTTAGAACCCTCACCATAAACAGTATGAACAATAATTTTACCCCCCATTAATTCAACTAATTGTTTCGTAATAGCAAGTCCTAAACCAGTACCTTCAATGGTAGTATTTCGATCTTCATCTAAACGTTGAAACTTAGTAAATAATTTATCCACATTTTCCGCTTTAATACCACGACCAGAATCTTCAACAGAAATAATAAGACGACAACGATTTAAATTATTAACACAATTAACTTCATAACGAACAAATCCCTTATCTGTATATTTACTAGCATTACTTAAAATATTAGTAACAATTTTTTTTACATTAGCATGATCACCATACAAAACTTTAGGCAAATCAGGAGCTATATAAACTTGAAAATCAAGGCCTTTTTCTTCCATTCTCGGCTTAATAAGTTTAGCTAGACTTGAAAACAACTCATGAGCATCATAAGGTGATTTAATAATTTCTAATTTACCTGCTTCTATCTTAGAAATATCCAAAATACCATTAACAATTTCTAACAAAGTATTAGAGGCACTAACAATATCTTTGGCATTATCCTTAGCTTCCTCCAAAGTATCAGCATGAATAACACAATCACTAAATCCAACAATAGCATTTAAAGGTGTCCGTATTTCATGAGACATACTAGACAAGAAATCAGTCTTAGCTTGATTAGCTTTATCAGCTTGTTCTTTAGCTAGTTCTAATTGATTAATCAACTTAACATCAGGATTTTCAATCGTATGATACATAATAAAAATAACATACGTTTCCATAGAAGTCATAAGTAAAATATTAGGATTAAAAAATTGAATAATAACAACAACAACACCTAATAACATATAAGCAAAGATAGGTAAGCATTTAACTCGTTTAATATTCTTTAAATTATTAACTAAAACGATAATCCAAATTCCAATACAAAGAGCACTATAAAAATACAAAGCATATGCAGCAGGTCCATAAGAATAAATATTTCCAGGCTCAGTGTTATAATATAAAGGAAGTAAAAGAGTTAGTACAAGAAAAATACAATACCATATAACCAATTTCTTTTTAACCTTATAAATATATTCTTTTATATGTGAATTCGTATTATTCATCTTTGACAAAACAAAAATATAATATGTAAAAATACTAATCCAAGTAAGTAAATAAATTAAATAACCTTTAGAAATCAAAAAATTTAAAACAGGTATTTTCTCCATATGAGAAATAGTAAAAACACTAAAAATATCTAAAATCAAACCAATTAAATTGCAAATCAACAAATATGAAAAAATACTCGTTTCCTCTGTTTTAATTCTTTTCTTTGAAAAATATAAAAATATAAGCATACAAATATAAAATAAACTGCAAATCTGAAAGGCAATAGATTTTAGAAAATTTATATTCATATTATCACTTCCCTACTATATAATAGTATATCATGACTAAAAAAAAAGAAAAAGATGAGAATTACATTTTTTCTTTTTATTTTCTTTTATATTCTAATTTTTTATTTTCATCTAACAAGTTCAAAATATCACTTCTTAATTTTTTATTAGCGACTTCTAAAGAATCATCAGGACGAACTTGAAATCCTTCTCCAAAATTAACAATTAAATTATTATTTCCAATTGTATAATCCCCCGTAACACCAAAAGGAACAATAGTAGCTCCAGATCGTTGAGCCATAGAAACTGCACCAAATTTAAATGGTAATAATAAACTATCCTTGTATTCATTCGGAGTTAATTTTGATTGTAAAAATTGATCAACATCATTTAAAGCATAAGAGAACTCTTCAGCTGATATTTTTTTATTTTGAAGCATCTTTTCCAATAACAATATTTGAGATAGTCTTGGATTTTGATGATGAATAAACTGAGAAAATTCTTCTCTTGATATACTTGGCGAAGACAACATCCCATATAAAGAATCAATATGCTTTTCTTTCAAATGATTTCTAGTTCCTTCTGGAAAAAGTCCAACAGCACTATCAATATATAAATAATTTAATGCAGTTAAAGTTGATTGGTGCGCATCTCCATATCTGTCTACACAAATAGCACCTGTTTTTTCAAAAAATGGTCCAAGCTTACTGTCAAAGTATTCCTTTTTTGACATCCAATGAGTAGGTCTCTTAGTAGCACAAATAACTGGAAATTGATCCCAAACATGTAAATGATTTCCGCATAATAGCAATGGTCCATTCTTTGGAATATATTGCTTATTAAGAATAGTAGGCTTCAATAATAACTTAAATACAGGTACTCCAAGATTTCTAATAACACCATAATTAAATCGGTACTGATCTTTATCAAAAGAAACAACAAAATCAGCATTTATTTTTTTTTCACTGGATTTATGACTAAGTTCAATAACATCATCATAAGTTTTATCAGAAATTACACTAACTTTTTTAATTCTATCAGTTTCTTTAACAACTTCATTATTTTTATTAGAAATACATAATACTCCAGCAATATTTTGAATAGAATTGATAGTTTCTTTTTTATCTTCTATCATTACATCAATACCTAATCTACGACAAATATCATATTTTTCTTCAGAAGTATTATCCTCTTTACAATAATATATCTTTTTATAAGGAATCTCATTTTTATTTAACCAAAACGTTAACATACGACGAAAGATATCACCAACAACCGTTTGCTCTGTAGTATGAGCACGGCTAGTAATAATATAAATATCATTTCCCGGACAATTCAATTTTTGTAATAATTCTTTCATACCAGGGCGAACTGACTCACGAAGGCAATATTTCCAAATATACTTTGTCCAAAAAGCTTCAGATTCCTCTTTGCTACAATGGAAAATATCACAAATATCATACCCATCTTCATTAATATCTGTAACATTCTTAAAATATTTTTTCCCATATTTTAACTGATAAGACTCCAAATCAGTTAATACTCCATCTACATCCACACCAATTTTCATAAAAACCCTACTTTCTATTTTTGAGCATTGCTCTTTGTATATGATTTAACTTTCATTGCTTCTTTCAATTTACGTCTTGTAACTTTTCCTAACAAAGTCTGTGGTAACTCATCCACATATTCATATTGTTTAGGAACAGAATATTTATTCAAATTTTGTACACATAACTCATTGATTTCATCTCTAATATCATCTGTTGGTTCTTGTTTATCTTTTAATACAATATAAGCTTTAGGTATTTCACCCTTATAATCATCTGGAACTCCAACTACAGCGCAAGCTGATACAGCATCATGTTCTTCAATTACTTGTTCAATAATATTAGGATAAACATTAACACCACTAGATATAATCATATCTCCACGCCTAGAATAAAAATACAACTGTTCATTAGGAACATTACCAATATCTCCAGTATGTAACCAAGAATTTTGTAAAACTTTAGCATTTTCCTCAGGTTTTTGATAATAACCTTGCATGACTGTAGGCCCTTGAAGACAAATCTCTCCCATATCATTAATAGTTACTTCTTCATCAGTACCCGGCTTTACTAATTTTAAATTTGTTCCAATCATAGGAATACCATTAGAACCATAAGCATTATAATCACCAGCAGCGAAAGTAGCACCAGCAACCATTTCAGTTAAACCATATCCTTTTTCTAAGAAAATATCAGCTCCACGATCACGGAAAAACTTATTAATTTTATCTTCCAAAGAATGTTTCACTAAATCTCCACCAGAAACAATATTTTTTACATATGACAAATCTGCTTCTTGTAAATCTTTACAATTAATAATGCCTTTAAATAAAGTAGGAACTCCTAATATATGATTAGGATGATATTTCTTAAAAATATTACCAATATCTTTAGCTTCTAATTTTGGAATTAATATACATCCAACACCATAAGATAATGGTAGATGTAAAGAACTACATAAACCAAAACCATGAAATACAGGCATAACCGTTAACATTTTTTCTCCACGAGAGAAATTATCAATATTATATTTAAATTGCTCAACCATAGAATTAAAATTCATATTAGATAAACAAGCAGCCTTTGATTTTCCAGTAGTACCACCAGTATGCAACATAACAACCGTTTCATCACCCTTATAATCATAAGGCTCAACCTTTTTATTTTTTCCAAGTTTCATAAACTGATTAAATGTTGAAAATTTACTATCATCATCCAATTTTAATTTACCAAACTTCATATTATAACCAGTTTTTAACAAAAAAGGCATAGAATCACTAGGAGACACAACTACAGCATCTTTAACTTCTGTATCATCAATAATAGATTTAACTTTATCTAAAGAAGTATCAATTGTCAAAAGCAACTTAGAATGAGCTTCATTTAAATAATCTTTAATTTCATTTTCAGATGATAATGGATGTACCATATTGGCAACAACACCTATTTTATTTAAACCATAAAAGGCATAAACAGCTTCAGGCGTATTAGGCATACAAACAGTAACAATATCACCAGGCTTAATACCTTTAGCTAAAACACTTGCAGCAAACTGATTAGACTTTTTAACTAATTCTCGATAGGTAATTTTAGAGCCAAAATAATATAAGGCAATATCATCTAAATGATTCTTATTATCCTCCATCATATAATCATAAATGGAGCAATCACAAACTCCCATATCCATTTTAGTATAATAATTAAGAATTTGATCTTTTGTATAATGAACCAACCAAGGTTTATCGACAGATAATTTACCAGTTAATGGTCCCTGTCTCTTTCCTTCTAATAAATCTTTCAAATATAAATCTCGAAAACACTCTTCATTAATTCTAAAATTTTTAATTTTCATATTCTTCCCCTCAATTTGTCGCTTATTATAACATAAAACCCTATATTTTTCAAGTAAAATAAGAAAAAGCAGTACTTAAAGGGGCAAAAAAGCCCTAAAAAGTACTACTTTTAACATTTATTAAATAATTTTTAAGAAAAGTTCCAAACATAGAACCACTCCCTAACAACTTTTAGTTTACACGATAATATCACTATTTGCAAGCATTTCTAAGAGAATTAAGATAATCTAAGAATAATTTTGGAGGATCAACTTCAAAATACAATTCTTTCCCAGTAGTTGGATGAATAAACTTAATACTTTTAGAATGTAACATTTGACCAAAATCTGTAGCTTTACCCTTACCATACATAGGATCATTAGAAACAGGATGACCAATATAAGCCATATGAACACGAATTTGATGCGTCCTACCAGTTTCTAAGATACATTCTACTAACGTATGATCAGAAAAAGTCTCTAATACTTTAAAATGAGTAACTGCATTTTTACCATGAATATCCGTAACAGCCATTTTTTGACGATTATTAGGATCTCTACCAATAGGAGCATCAATCGTTCCAGTATCATGTGGAATAACTCCATCAACAATAGCTAAATAATGCCGTTCTACTTCTTTATTGGCAATCATCTGTGATAATTTTTCATGTGTTTTATCATTTTTAGCAACTAACATTAAACCACTTGTATCTTTATCTAATCGATGAACAATACCAGGACGAAGCTTTTCTAAAGAAGATAGTTGAAAACGATACAATAAAGCATTCACTAACGTATGAGAATAATGTCCTGGAGCAGGATGAACAACCATCCCACTTTCTTTATTAATAACTAGTAAATCATCATCTTCATAAACAACATCAATAGGAATATCTTCAGGTTCAACAGAAATATCATAATTTAAATCATCATCAATAAAAATAACATCATGATACTTAACCATATAATTATTAGAAACTTTCTTCCCATTAACAACAACTAGTCCCTGTTTAATTAACTTTTGAACCTTACTTCTTGATAACTTTAACTCATCAGCTAAATAAGAATCAATTCTTTTAGAAACATCACTATCAACTTGCATCTCGTAATTCATTTCCATCCCTCCTAAGAATATTAATTGCTAAAATCAAAAAGCCCATCGTAATACCAATATCAGCAATATTAAAGACTGGAAAACCATAACCAAAAAGATAAAAAGATAAATAATCAATAACTGCTCCATATAATATTCGATCAACTAAATTACCAACAACTCCACCAATAACAATACCAAGTCCAAAGATTCTCCACTTAGTCATCTTCTCTTCCGTTAATACATAATAATGAAGAAACGCCAAAATCAAAATACTAAAAATAATAAGAACAATAGTAGCCCCACTAAAAAGACTAAAAGCAGCCCCTGTATTTTTAATATGATAAATAGAAAAGAAATTAGGAATAACAACAACTTCTTTTAACAATGGAGCCTTTAATTTAACAATTACTTTAATGAATTGATCTAATAAAAGTAATACTAAAGCAACCATATACACATAAGTTCTATTTTGAAATTTATTTTTCTTTTTCTTACTCATCTTCTAAATTCTCCTTTTCTTTAAGATATTTAATTTTATTAACAACAATTTGATATTGATCTAATCTTTTCTCAACCATACCACGTACTTTTAATAAATCCCCTTTAGAAACATTTTCATATAACCGAAATACTTTAGAAAATAAAGTAAAATCCATAGTACCCGTTTCATCACTACCAGTAATAAATGCCATCTTATCTCCTTTCTTAGTCTGAATTACTTTTATTTTATCAACTAAAATCAAAGTATCAATACTCTTATTAAAATATTTTACAACATCAACTAAAGAAATAGTATAAGGATTATCTTTTTTATACATAGTAGTAGGATGAGAAGATAAATAAAAACCAAAAATTTCTTTTTCTTTTTCTAATAAATAACTATCTTCATAATCTTTTTGTTCTTCAATATCAGGTTTCATTACTAAAGAAGGATCAATATCTTTAGTAAGTTCACAGTAATTAAATAAACTATCTAAATTATAAATAAGAGTTGCCCGGTTATAAGAAAAATCATGGAAAACATCAGCAAATATCAATGTTTCTAAATTCTTTTTACCAACACCAGCAAGATAAAGGCGACTAAAAGCATCATAAATATCCATAAATTCTCCACTTTCTCTAGCTTTTAAAATATTTTTAGCAACAACCATACCAATCGATTTTATATTAGAAAATGGATAAATTAGTTTTCCATCTTTTACAATATAACGAATGTCACTAAGATTAATATTAGGTTTTAATATTTCTATATGATTCGCTCTAGCTTCCATAATATATTCAAAAGTTTTTGCCTCACTTCCAATAACATTAGTAAGTAAATTACTAAAGAAAATAGTTTGGTAATGACACTTTAAATATGCCATCTTATAAGCAATAATAGCATAAGCAACAGAGTGAGAACGATTAAAACCATATCCCGCAAAATTTAATATTAAATCAAATATTTTTTTAGCAACCTCATAACTATGTCCCCTATCCAAACTCTTATTTATAAACTTATCTTCCTCATTTTTAAGTAAATCCACTTTCTTTTTACTCATAGCCCTTCGTAAAATATCTGCTTCTCCTAAGCTATAACCAGCAAATCTACTAGCAACTTGCATAATTTGTTCTTGATAAATAATAATACCATAAGTATTTTTTAAAATTGGTTCAAGGCAAGGATCTAAATAAGTAATTTCTTCTTCTTTATGTTTTCTTCGAATATAAGAATCAATATTAACAGCAGGACCAGGTCGAAATAAAGCAATTGCCGCAAAGATATCTTCAAAACAATTAGGCTTTAAATTCCGTAAAAAATTTCTCATACCAACAGATTCAAATTGGAAAATACCACTCGTATTAGCAACTTCAAAAATATGAAGAGAATCTTTATCATCCAAAGGAATTTGATTAAAATTAACTTTTTCTCCCAAAGTATTTTCAATATCTTTTAAAACATTATGAATAATAGTTAAATTCTTAAGACCTAAAAAGTCCATTTTTAAAAGTCCTAAAGGTTCTAGATATTCCATAGAATAACTAGTTAAATACATACCATCACTAACAGTTAAGGGAACAACTTCATCTAAATCTTTACAACACATAACAATACCAGCTGCATGAGAAGAAGTATGTCTAGGAAATCCTTCCAACCTTAAAGCAATCTTAAACATTTTACTAAGTAATAAATCACTATCAATTCTAGCTTTAAATGAAAGATTCTTTTTATAAAAATCAGAAAGCTTATCTTTAGTAAAAGCCGGAATAAATTTATTTAAACTATCAACTTTATAAGTAGGAATGTTTAAAACCCGACTAACATCACGAATAACTTGTTTAGCTCCAAGAGTACCAAAGGTAACAATACCAGCAACTCTTTTTCTACCATATTTAGAAATAACATAGTCAATAACTTGAGACCGTTTATCATCTGGAAAATCAGTATCAATATCAGGCATAGTCTTACGTTCTGGATTTAAAAATCTTTCAAATAATAAATCATATTTTAAAGGATCAATTTCCGTAATTCCTAAACAATAAGATACCAAAGATCCAGCAGCACTGCCCCTACCAGGACCAACTAAAATATCATGTTGTTTAGCATATTTTATAAAGTCATAAACAACTAAAAAATAATTAGAAAAACCCATCTCATCAATAATTTTTAATTCATAACTAAGACGCTTACGATAAGAATCACTAACCTCACCATGAAGTCTTCTAGATAATCCTGCTTTAGAAAGCTCAAATAAATATTGACTAGGATTATCACAATCATAAATAGGTAATAAAAGTTTAGCTTTAGGAAATTCTAAATCACACAACTCACTAATCTTTAAAGTATTAAGAATTCCAATATTATCCGTATAATCATATATATTAGAAAGTTCTAATTCATGATGTAATAAATCATATGAAGCTTCATCACTAACTGTCTTACCATCACGAATACGATATAAATAAGATAAATATTCACTATCCGTTTGATATAAATATAAATGAAGAGGAAAAAAGACAACATTCTTTGTCTGTAATAAGACTTCCCTTTCTTCAGTCTTATTAGCATATCCCAAATAAAAATCTTCATAAAAAGAAGAAACAGAAGAATAAAAATTACGACTAGTAAAAGGTAAGACACCAATCAAATTTGAAGAATATGCTCTTAAATCATCAACTGTAACTCCTCTTTCATTTTGAATAGTAGAAAGCTTCAATAAATTTTGATATCCAACATAATTTTTACAATATAATATAATACTAAATTCATCTAAAGTAACACTAAGTCCAATAATAGGTTTAATATTAGAACTTTTACACTTATTGATAAATTCCATAACCCCATACATAAAATCATCACTAATAGCGATACTAGAGATTTTATGATGTACTGCAAAAGAAACTAAATCATCAATAGAAAGCATACTAGATAAAAGTGAATAATAACTTTTATTATATAATGGTATATACATATAAAACCTCCTCATAATTATTCTATCATAAAAATAGAAAATAGCGTTAGAAAAGAAAAAAGAAAGCAAAATCAAGGAATTAAATCAAAATTTATTTGACTTCTAAGACTTTTTATGATAAAGTTATTAAGCAGAAAGAAAAAGAGCAAAGGAGGAAGTAAAATGGCAACTAATGTATCAAATAGAATTGGAAATGTTAAAAACTTAAGATCTCACTCTTTAAGAGCTACAAAAAAGAGACAAAAATTAAACTTACAAGTTGTAAGACTTGAAGACGGAACAAAAGTAAGAATTTCAACTAAAGAAAAAAGAGAATTATTAAAAAACGCTAAAGCTGCTTAATGCAGTTTTTTTTTGCAAAAAAAAAAGCAAAAATGCTTTTATTGACAAGTATAACCCATACCAACAAGACCATTAGAAATAACATCTTTTGTTTGCATAGAATTAAATTCTACATTAGCAAAAGTATTAGTAGTATGAAGTGTTGTTAAAGTTGCTGGATTAAACTGAGTAAAGTCAACAGCAAGTTTTGCTGTATAACCATCAACTACATTAGGAGTAGTACTAGCAACAGGAGTCTTTTCTAATAAATAACCAGCAATTGGTGTTTGCATTAAATTAGATAAAGACGTATCCAAAGTAACAATACTAACTGGAGTTTGTGTAACTGGAGTACTAGCTTTAATATCCATAACTTTTTCATAATATTTTAAAGTACCAGTATCTAAAAATTGAAACGTGTAAGTAGTAGTAACTAAAGTAGCATCTGTTGGATTAACACTACTCATACTACAACTAAGCGTATTGACATTGGTACTTTCAGGAACACTTTCCTGTCTTTGTTCAGATACAGAAGGAACATCTTCTACCCCACGACTATGTAACATATTAGTAACACTAGGATAAGATAAACCAAGAGAAATTGACATAATACCAATGAAAGCTAACACGAAAGCTGGCTTTTTACTAGTCTTTTTTTCATAATTTGCAGCCTTCTCTAACTCTTGTAAATTAAGACATTGTGTTCTAGTTAATTCTTCTAATTCTTCTTTAGATTTTCTTCTACGTCTCATGTCATCACCCTCTACTATCTTCATTATAGTAGAAACTAAAAAAAATAGCAAACAAAAAAAGCTATTTCTAGCTTTTTTTACGCATTTTAGTGAAAAGTTTTTCTAAACGCAACCCTAATTTTGTAAAAGGTTGCATTTAATCGGGTAAAACTATCTAGTTGCA
>CALVSS010000007.1 GCA_944359095.1 uncultured Bacilli bacterium
GTCGTGGTGCTGATTTGAGGAGTATTCAAGAGATGTTAGGACATTCTGATATTTCAACAACTAAGATTTATACTCATGTTAGTGATGAAAAAGTTGCGAGTGATTATAAAAAATATCATCCTAGAGAACATAAAGGAGATTTTTAAAATGAAGTTTAAACGTGTATTTTTAATGGTATTAGATTCTTTAGGTGTTGGAGAAACACAAGATGCAGTTGATTATGGGGATACGGGTGCTAATACCTTGGGACATATTAAGGAAAAGTATGATTTATTTATTCCTAATTTAAAGAAAATTGGCTTTTTAGATACTTTAAATATGAATGATAATCCTAATGTAGATGCATATTATACGATTGCAAAACCTATTAATGCAGGAAAAGATAGTTTAAATGGTCATTATGAAATGATGGGTATTAAGAACGATATTCCGTTTAAGACGTTTAATCAGGGATTTACTTTTGATATTTTAAATGGTATTGAACAAGTTACTGGACGTAGAGTTTTAGGAAATAAATGTTGTCAAGATGATTCTATCATTCAAGAACTTGGTCTTAGAGCTCAAAATTATGGAGCTTTGATTATTTATACTTCTGCAGATTCTGATTTACAAGTAGCAGCTCATGAAGATTGTATTCCTGTTTCTACTTTATATGAATATTGTGAACGTATTCGGGCTTTAACTTTACGTGAAGAATGGCGTGTTGGTAGAGTTATTGCTAGACCATTTACTGGTACAGAAGGTCATTATAAATTTATTCATAGTGGTAGAAAGGATTATTCTGTAAAACCTCCTCAAAAAAGTGTTTTAGATAGTTTGGTTGAACATAAATATAATGTTATCGGTATTGGTAAAATTAATGATATTTTTGATGGACAAGGTATTAATAAACAAATGAAAGCTAGTAATAATATAGAAGCTATTAATAAGTTTACAGATATTATTGATAAGAATTTTACTGGTCTTTGTATGGTTAATTTATCTGATTTTGATAGTATGTATGGTCATATGAGAGATGTAGAAGGATATGGTAGAGCTATTGAAGAATTAGATGTTGAAATACCTATTATTTTAAATAAGTTAGATACGGGAGATTTACTTATTATTACTGCTGATCATGGTAATGATCCTACTTTTCCTGGAACAGATCATACTAGAGAAAATGTACCAGTTATTATGTATAGTCGTGATTTTTTAGAGCCAAAGAGATTAGATTCCTTTAATACGTTTGCTAATATAGGAGCAACTATTGCCGATAATTTTGAAGTAGAAATGCCTCCTATTGGAGAAAGTGTTTTAGAGGAGTTAAAATAATGAAGCTTTGTGATATCTATACTATAGATTCTAAAGATTTAAAAGAAACATCTGTTGATTTATTACCTACCAATTCTATTGCGACTAATTCGTATTTATTAGATAAATATTTGGGTGAACATTGCCATGTTCCTTTTATTCATGAAGAATACCAAGATTATTGGGAAAAAGGTATTCCAATAATACATGTTACTAAAGGTATTTTAGATACTTTTGGTCAGTTTTTTGATTCGGGTATTACTTATCTTTCTGTTTATATGCCTAATACTGTTACATTAGAAAATTACCATTTATTATTAAATAAGGTAGAAGAACTAGAACAACAATATCCAGAGTTTCAATCTAAAAATTTATTTTATATCCGTGATAAAAACTCTTTTGGATATAATTATGAAGTTTATCCACCTTTAATTGATATGAGCCAAATATCTTTTAGAGATGCTATTTCTTTATTTGCTAAAGACGCTATGGGACAATCTAGTGAAGAAGAAAAGAAAATGTTTTCTCTTTTTCGTAATTTTCAATTAGAATCTATTATTGCTGGTGATAGTAGCGTATATTGTAAGCCAATCAATCATAATAATTGTGGTGTTGCGATTGTAAATAGAAGAGGGGAAGTACTTTCTTCTACTATTACTAAGTATCATCACTCAGAGACGTTAACTTATTTATTTTCATTGATGGCTCATGCTGATATCAGTTCATATAATTATAATATGATGGATCAACTTAATTATTTTTCTTCTGCTATCTTTTTATTTAGAGAAGGGGATATCTATTCTTATATTCCAGAAGAAATTACGGAAGCCCAATATCAAGAATTATCTAATTTTGCTGATAAGATCGATTATATATCACAAAAAGAAAATAAGAAGATTTATTTTTCTTCTGTTAGAGTTCTTCCTAATAATAATTTAGTAGATGATGAGTTTTCTTTTAGAGAAAATATTGCTCGCTCTTTAAAGATGCATGAAGTAGGGGACATAACAGAAAAAGCACCTATTCGATAATAAGTACTTTTTTTTATGGTTAACTCCCCTCTTTATTTTTCTTTTTTAAAGCTCTGACAAACAGTTTCTTCTGTTTTCTTACAGTTATTACCATCACATGTTGAACTAATTTGTATTTCATCTAATTCGCAGCAATTCTTATCACAATTATTATGTTTACAAGTTGCTACATCACATTTAATTTTATTTTTCATAAATCCTCCTTCAGTTATATTATTTTCCAAAAAAGAAGATTTATGTATTTATCCTAAAATGAATTGAGATGAATAAATTATCCATCTTTTAAATATTCGATTCATTTTAGAGCATTTTAGAGCATTCTATTTATTTCTAAAATCAATCGAGGCGGAGAATTACCCATCTTTTTAATTCTCGATGCATTTCACGAGATGCTATTTTTTTAATTTCCTCCCCCTATTTTAAAATTTAAGAAAATAGAGTAGTAGTTACTATAGAAATAAGTATTATATATTAATGTAGTATATAGATATACACATATATTAATATTTGAATAAATATAAAATTAAATTAAAAAAAATAAATATATCAATAAATTAATTTTATAAATTATATTACTAAGATATATTTATATATAATATATCAATTAATAAATATAATATTTAAAAAATAATAATTATTTTATTATAGATAATATATTTTAAATAAAAAAAGAGACTTTATATATGTATATATAGTCCTCTTTTTATAGTCATATCTAACTTCCTATAATTGATATTATGTTAACTTCTATTTATTCTTGATTATTAACTTGACTTTGATCTACTACTGTTTGACTTTGTTTATTTATTTCTGATAAAATCCTGTTTAATACATATTGTGTTTCATTTGGATAATTTGTATAAAATGTCATTAAAGGAATATTAGCATCTTTACATATTTGATGTACTTTTATATCTCTTTTTTTTCTTTGATATTCTTTGTGTGTAGAATCATTTAATTCTATTAATAATAATACTTTGGATAAATCACTTGTAAATATTGCATAATCTATATTTCTAAATAGCTCTGTACGATATCTTTCATTTGATATTTTTTCTATAATCGTACTTAAATTTATTTGTGGAATAATTTTATATTGTGGTTCTAAATTTTTTAATTTTAAATAAAAGTTCTTTTCTGGTTCTGTCATTAAAGGCTTCTCTTTATAATTTCTTGAGATGGTTTGTGAATTTGCTCTTTGTTTATTTACTAAATTATTGATTAGATTACTAATTAATCCTAGTATTATTGCTAAGATTATCCACATTATTATATTTTTCATTATTATCCCCTACTCTTTTTCTTAAAATAAAAGATTCTTATGAATCTTAAACTTTTCTTGATTGAATTTCTGCTATTTTTTCAAATACTTCTTTAGCATTATCTTCATTAATTTCAGTGTATCCTAATTCAGTTAAGGCTTGAACTTTAGCAGAATTTAATTCTTGAGTTCTAGATAATTTTTCTTCTTTTTTATGCTCTATATCTTGAACAAATCTCTTATGTGTTTCACTAATTTTATTTTTAGATGCACCACCGTTATTATATAAAGTCATGGCACTAAACATGATACTTTCAAAAATAAATTGTTTATCATTATTAAATACAAATTCCATAGGATCTGTAAATCCTAAAGATTTAGACATATAAGCTAAAATATATTTTAATTCTTCTGTTGTTTCCATAGATTGTAAAAACTGGTATAAGTAAACATAAGTATTATAAGTATCTTTTGTTTTATCTGTTGCTAGTTTTTCTTTTAATAAGTTAATAATATCTGATAATAATTCTTGTTCTTTTTTATTAAAACCTTTTAAGTCAGCAATAACTTCCTTATTAGAAGAGTCTTTTACACCCTCTTTTAATCTATTTTCTACTTCAATAATATATTCTCCATTAATTTTTAAATCTTTTAATGCTTCAATATTTTCTATATTTAATAAACTAAGTAATTTAGCAGCTTTTTCTTTAGGCCAGTCATTTAAATTCTCTATTGCTAGATAGTTATATAACATTTGTCTAGAAACTCCTAAATATTTAGCTAGTCTTACTTTACTAATTCCTAGTTCTGTTAGTACTACATTTAATTCTTTCATTTTTTACCCTCCTAATATAATTATAGACATTAAGAGAAGAATAATCAAGTGTAAATTGACACATTTTTTTATTCTTGTTTTTGTCTACTTTACTATGGTTGCTCCTCCTAGACAAGTTTTTTCTTTATTATAAAATACAATATATTGTCCTGGAGTAATGGCTCTTACAGGGTTTTTAAAAGTAATTTTTAAGAGGTTGTTTTCTTGTTCTATTTTACTTACTTCTTCTAATAGGCCTCTTGATCTTATTTTTGCGTAGATTGGTGTTTGTAAAAAGTCCTCTTTATCTACTAAATAATTCATATTTTTGGCTAGTACTTCTTTATTATATAAGTCTTTATTACTTCCTACAATTACAGTATTTGTCTTTGTATCTAAATCAATTACGTATAAAGGCTCTTTATAAGCGATATTTAGGCCTTTTCTTTGCCCAATAGTATAATTATATAATCCAGTATGTTTTCCTAAAATAGTGTGGTCTTTTAAGGTAATATAGCCTGATTTTTGATTTATTTTATTTTCTTTTAAATAGTCTTTATAATTGTTTTTTGGTATAAAGCATATTTCTTGACTATCTTTTTTTTCACTTACTGGTAAATTATATTTTCTTGCTAGTGCTCTGGTTTCTTCTTTTGACTTATATTTGTTTAATGGAAATAAAATAAATGGTAGGATATCTTTATTAATTTGAGATAAAAAGTAAGATTGATCTTTTTCTACAATTTCACTCATTTCTAACTGATTATTTTCTATTTTAGCATAGTGTCCAGTAGCGATATAATTAGCTCCTAGTTCTTTTGCTTTTTCGTAAAATAGTCCAAATTTAAAATATTTATTACATACAACACATGGATTTGGAGTATATCCTTTTTGATAAGAATCTATAAAGTTTTTAATAACTAAGTCTTTAAATTCTTTTCTTAAATCTATTACTTTATGTGTAATTCCAATTTGTTTACAAATCTTTTTAGCGTCTTCTATTGATTTTTTTGTCTCTTCATTATCTAAAAACATCATGGTTACTCCTAAAACATTATAACCTTCGTCTTTTAATAAACAGGCACTAACTGAAGAATCTACTCCTCCACTCATACCAACTACAACTGTTTTTTCTTTCATGTTATCACCAACTATATTATATCGTAGTTTCTATAAATTTCAAAATAAAAAGAGATGGGTATCTCTTATAAAAAGCTTAATATTTTTGGAATTACATATACTTCTAATCCTGAAATAGAAATGGATATTACTATAAATATCATTCCTAATTTTATATATCTTTTAATAATTAAATTCCAGTTTCTTATTTCCTTTTTAAAAATACTTTTATAGATAGCTAAGGAAAAAGAAATAGCATAATAACCTAGTAGGAAACTACTAATTAAATTTAAGATATTAGGAATTGTATATACTATTGAAATAATACTTCCTTTTATACCATAAGTAAGTAATATACTGACAAATGAAAAGCCTGTAATAAATCCTTTTAACACTATAATTATTAATAATAATGGTATTCCTATTAAAGATAAACCTAGTATCCATATACTTATTGTAACTAATATATTATTTGTTAAGCTGGTAATCATTCCTGTAATATAGTTAATATTGTTTTTATCTATGGAAGTTATGAATTCTTTGATACTTTCTTTTATTAGTTCTTTGTTACTTAATGATAATATGGCTGGAAATAAGATACCTAAAATGATAGATATCAATATTAATATTGTTAGTAAGAATAGTAGTTTATTTTGTTTTAGATTATGTATTATTTTTTTCATATGTTCTCCTTTTCTATACTTTATTCTTTAAAAAGTTGATCTATGAAAAAAATAAATTTACTTTTTTCTACATTTATTTTATAATGTTTAATGAGGTGTAGAAGATGAATCAAAAATTTGTTAAAGCTGTATCATTAGTTTTAGTTGTTGTAATGGTTGTTACATTTTTAAGTGTTTTGTTATATTTATAGTTTTTGGTATTGAAAGAGCTCACTAAAATTAGTGAGCTTTTTTTATCTTTCTATATATCCTTCTAGTTCTGGAATGATTTCTTGAACAATTCCTTCTGGAATATTATATTTATTTACGATATCGTTGATTCTTCTTGTGTCTTTTGCAAGATATAACATTAATATTCCAGCTATTCTATTGGCTGTATATTGATCTAGTACTTTTCTATCTTCTGGTTTGATATGATATTTTCTAGTAATATCTAGAATTGGTCCATAGCCATATAAATAATTGGTTAATGATTTGGAAATTAGTTCTATTTCTTTATTTTTATCAGTTAATTTTACTTTTGTCCATACTTTCATATAGTATCCCCCTATTGGTTTCTTATTCTATCACAAATTTATTTAAAAATAAAGAGACAAATGTCCCTTATTTATCTCCTTCTTCTAACATTGTTGTGATAAATATTCCATATCCTTTTTTAGTGTTGTTTACAATGACATAATTGACAGCTCCTATAATTTTATTATTTTGAATAATTGGAGAACCACTCATTCCTTGTACTACTCCACCGGTTTTCTTTAATAAGTCTTCGTCTGTTATTTCAAATAGAATATTTTTTGTTTTACTTGTCGTATCAATGCCAATAATATTGATGTTAAAGTCTTCTACTTGTTCATTTTCTATGACTGTTCTTATGGTCGCTTTACCTTTTTTTATGTCTTCAATATCACCAACTTCTAATGTTTCCATATTGGCAATTTCTTCTTTATAGTTTCCATAAATTCCTGTAATATCATTGTTATCTATTTCTCCTGCGGATGTTGTTTTATCATAGGTAGCATTCTTTTCTCCAGCATTTCCATCACGACTTTTTTTGATATTAGAAACTGTTGCATCAAAGATTTTACCATCTTTAATTTCAAATTTTTGAGCAGTTGCGGTTTCTACGATTTCATGACCTAGAGCACCAAATCTTTTTGTTTCTGGATCAATATAAGTTAATGTACCAATACCATTAATTTGATCTTTGACATAAAGACCAGTTTTTAATACTTTATTTTCATCTTCTTTTAAACTTAAGTGAATAGTCTTTTCTTTATTTTCTCTAGTAATTGTAAAGTCAATTTCTGTTTTTCCTTCTTTATTTAAGGCATCTACCATAGAAGATATTGTTTCTACATCTTGATTATTTACTTTTGTTATTTTATCTCCTATTTCAAAACCAGCATCTTTTCCAATATAAGCATTATCCACTTCATAAAAACCAACAACTAAAACTCCTTTTGAATTTACTTGGATACCAATTGTTTTTCCTGATGCTATTACATAGTTTGAATAAGCTAAGGTATTTATGGGAATGATAGTGATAAGAAGAATTGATATTATTAGTAGTAATTTGTTTTTAAATTTCAAAAAAATCACCTCTTTTCTTACTACATTTATAGTTTCTCCTTTTTCTTTTTTTTTTTTTTTAATTAGTTTTTACCATTTACACTAAAATTTTACATTTTTTTTTTTTTTTTTTTTACATTTTTTTGACTTTTTTTTGATACTTCGTTATATTTATAATAGAGGTGAATAATATGGCAAGTGATTATACAAATATTCCTGATTTTTTTGAAAAAACATCTCGTACTCAACAGAATTCTTCTATCAATTATCATCAGGATGAAGTTAGAAATGCTAGAGATAATTCTTTAAATAGACAGCCTATTCGTGCTAAAAAAACAAGAAGAAAGATTAATATTGGTCATTGTGTTGCTGCTACGGTGGGAGCCTTTGCTATTGCGAATGTAGTATTTAGTACTATTCCTAAATTTATGAATGAAGTAAAAGATTATAGTAAAGTTAGTGAATATATTGCTCCGCTTAATGAGGTTATTAGTGAGAATACACATAGGACACAAGATAATAGTGATTATTGGATTAATGATGTTGCTGTTGGTAGTACTTTTTATGAAATGATTGAAAATGGTATGGATGAAATTCCTATTGCTTATACTGTTGCCACTCGCTTAACGGAAGATTATCAACAAGATGAATTACAAACTATTTTTGATGTTGCTTTTGGACAGACACCTGATGAATTTGCTAATTCGCGTGGTTATGATGGAATTGATGATCCAGCCTTTATTCAAGAAAGTGAAAATACTATTTATAGACAAATGGAAGCACAAAATTATCAAACAAGTCTTGCTTCTATGTTTGATTCAGAAAATGAAGTTAGTCAGGTAGAAGAGAAAGGTATGGGTGGTAAATAATGAAAGAAGTTGAGATGTATTCTTTCGATAATAAAAATTATATTTTAATTACTAAAATTAATCATTATTTATATCTTTCTAATGAAAAAAATCCTCGTGATATGATGATTCGTAAAGAAGATGTTAATGATCCAGAAGTTTTATTACCTTTAGAAGATGATGAAGAATTTGAACAAGCATTATTACTACTAACTAAAAAGAAAAACTCTCAAGAGGAAGAGTAAAAGAAAAGCTCTAATCAGTTGATGATTAGGGCTTTTTATTCTTCTACTTTAAAATCTTGTAGACTACCATCTGGTTGAACTATTTTAGTAATAGCTTCTTCTGCAGATTTTAATTTTTCATCACATTTTTTAGCAAGCTTCATTGCATTATTAAATTCAGTGATAGCTTCATCTAATGGTACTTCTCCACTTTCTAATTTTTTAACAATTGTTTCTAATTGTTCTAGACTTTCTTCAAATGTTAATTCTTTTTCTTCTTTTTCCATAATTTTCTCCTTTTATATAATTTCTGCATTTACAGTTCCATCTGTTAATGTTAACTCTATTTTATCTTTTACTTTTAAGTCTTTGGTACTAGTAATTACTTTACCATTCTTTTTTGTAATAGTATATCCTCTTTTAATTGTTAATAATGGACTTAAAGTTTCTAATTTAGATAGAAGTTGTAAATATTTATTTTGTTTATTATCTATTATTTTTTTTGGATTTTGGAATATATAAGAACTTGTTACTTCTCTATATTCTTTTTCTTTTAGAGAGATTAAGTTTTTACTTGAAAACTTTAATCGTTCTAGGATACTTTTAAATGCTAACTCTTTACTTTGATAGATGGCAATTGGATTTTGAAATAAGTAAGAACTCATTATTTCTCGATATTTCTTTTCTTTTAGGGTTATTAAATTTTTACTTGAAAATTTTAGTCGTTCTAGAAGGCTATCAAATTGTAATTCTTTGGCTTGATAGATAGCAATGGGGTTTTGAAAGATATATCTACTTTTTATTTCTTGTAATTTTTGTTTATTTATATTGATTTGATGTTGTATTGTTTTATTTAGTCTTATTTTTAGTTGATTTAGATAGTTTTCAACATCTACTTTTTGGGGTACTGCTAATTCTGCTGCTCCAGTTGGTGTTGGAGCTCTTAGATCAGCTACAAAATCAGCAATGGTAAAGTCAATTTCATGGCCTACAGCGCTTATTACTGGTATATTACAGTCAAATATACTTCTAGCTACTATTTCTTCGTTAAATGGCCATAAATCTTCAATTGAACCTCCACCACGACCAACAATTAAAGTATCTAAATTATAATTTTTTGCTCTTTCTATTTGTCTTACAATATCTTCTTTTGCATTTTCTCCTTGGACTAATGATGGGAAAAGGATAATTTCTGCTAAAGGCCAACGTCTTTTAATGGTGGAGATAATATCTTTAATTGCAGCTCCTGTTGGTGCAGTTACTACCCCTACTCTTGTTGGAATTTTAGGAATAGGCTTTTTATACTCTTTTCTAAATAGTCCTTCTTGTTCTAATTTCTTTTTTAATTGTTCAAAGGCTATATATAAGTTCCCTACTCCATCTTCTAACATATCATTTACATATATTTGATATCCACCATTTGCTTCAAAGACACTAATTTTTCCAGTTACTAAAACTTTCATTCCATCCTGAGGCATAAACTTTATTTTCTTAGTGTTCGATGCAAACATAATAGCACTAATTCTAGAATTTTCATCTTTTAAAGTAAAATAGAAATGACCTCTACTATGTGCTTTAAAATTAGATATTTCTCCTTTTAAGAACACTTCATTTAAATTTACATCATTATCTATTTTATATTTAATATATCTAGTTAACTGCGTTACAGTGATATATTTATCATTCATAATATAGATCCTTTCTATTTTTCTTCTTCATGATAAATTTTATCTAAGATTCCATTAATCATTTTCGTTACTGCTTCTTCAGAATATTTTTTAGAAAGTTCAATTGCTTCATTAATAGCAACAACACTTGGAGTATTTGTATACATAAGTTCATATATTCCTAAAGATAAGATAGCTTTATCTACTTTATTTAGACGATCTATGGTCCAATTATTCATATATTTATTAGCAAGCTTATCGATTTCTTTTTGATGTTCTTTGATTCCTTGTACACAAGTATTTACATATTCATTTTCTACTTCTAATTGTTCTTTAATTAAATCTTCTATCTTATAATCATTTTTAGTAGTATCTAAAATATAAGTTTGATAGATTACTTTCATTATAATTTCTCTTAATTCACTTCTATTTTTCATATTTCTTTCCTTTCTATTTATTCTTTTTTACTTACTTCTTTTTTTAATTCATAAAGATAATTTAATGCTTCCATTGGTGTCATTTCTAAGGGGTTAATTGCTTTTATTTTTTCTTCTATTGGATTTTTCTTTGGTTCTATTTCACTTTCTGTTAATTCAAATAAAGAAGTTTGAGTAAAAGTTTCTTTCTTAATATTTTTCTTTTCATATATATTTAATATTTCGTCTGCTCTTTTAATTAGAGATTCTGGTAGATGAGCAAGACTTGCTACATGGATTCCATAACTTTTATCTACTGCTCCATTTTTTACTTTATGTAAAAAGGTTATTTTGCCATCTTTTTCTAATGCTGATACATGGACATTTTTTAAATGCTTTAAATCTTTTTCTAGGGCTGTTAATTCATGGTAGTGAGTAGAAAACATAGTTTTGGCTTTTATTTTATCATGAATATATTCTAGAATTGCTTGAGCTAGGCTCATTCCATCATAAGTTGCGGTTCCTCTTCCTAATTCATCAAATAAAATTAGACTGTGTTCTGTTGCTTCACTGATGGCTGTATTTGCTTCTTTCATTTCTACCATAAATGTAGATTCCCCACTAACTAAGTCATCACTTGCTCCAATTCTTGTAAATATCTTATCAAATATTGGCATAGTACAGCTTTTACAAGGTACAAAGCAACCCATTTGAGCCATAATTACTGTAATGGCACATTGTCTCATATAAGTAGACTTTCCAGCCATATTTGGACCTGTAATTAGTAAAATATCAGTTGTTTTATCCATAATAATATCATTAGGTATGTATTTGTCTTTCATTACTTGTTCTACAACAGGATGACGGCATTCTATCATTTTAATTACTCTGTCTTTAGTCAATGTTGGTCTTACATATTTATATTGATCACTAACAATAGAAAAGGATTGTAACATATCTACTTCACTGATTACTTTAGCTATTCTTTGAATTTGTGAAATATATCTTTTTACTACTTCTCTAATATCCATAAAGATTTTATATTCTAGATTAATAATTTTTTCTTCGGCACCTAAAATAATATTTTCTTTTTCTTTTAATAGTGGAGTTGTAAATCTTTCACAATTAGCTAGTGTTTGTTTCCTTTCATAACCGAATTCATCTTTTACTAAATGTGTTTGCCCTTTAGATACTTCAATGTAATAACCAAATACTTTATTAAATCCAACTTTTAAATTTTTAATTCCTGTTCGTTCTTTTTCTTTTTGCTCTAGTTCTAAGATAAAGTCTTTGGAACCACTACTTAATTCTTTTAATTCGTCTAGTTCTTTATTATAACCTGGTTTAATTAGATGTCCTTCGTGTAAAGTAAAAGGTGCATCTTCTAATATTGTTTTATCTAGTAATAGATATAATTCTTCTAGGGTTTCTAGTTTTTTATCATAGTGTATTTCTTCTAGAATTTCTTTGATTCTTGGTAAATGAGAAAGAGACGTCTTTAGTTGCAATAAGTCTTTTGCATTTAGATTTCCATAAGTAATTCTTCCTGCTAAACGTTCTAGGTCGTAAACACTTCCTAGCTCTTTAATTAAATCATCTCTTAATATGAATTCTGTAGATAACTTTTCTACCATATCATATCTTCTGGTAATATCTTTTTCTTTTGTTAAGGGATTTTCAATATTATATTTTAAAAATCTAGATCCCATTGCTGTTTTATTTTTATCAAGTAACCATAGTAAACTATATTGACGTTCTCTATTTCTAAGTGTTTCTGTTAATTCTAGGTTTCTTTTGGTATTATTATCGAACTCTAAATACTCACTATTTTTAATTACTTCACATTTTTGTAAGTGATGTAAATCTCCCTTTTTTGTATCAATGATGTAATATAATAAGTGTTTTAAGGCTGTTGTTATTCGTACGTCTTCAATTCCTTTATATATGTATTCGTAATTTTTATCATTTAATTCTTCTTTTGTTATAGTTACTAATACATTATAATTTTTTCTTAGAATTTCGATAATTTCTCGGTCGATTGTATCATTTACTATGACTTCTTTAAATCCGTGTTTGGCAACTTCTTTTATAACCTTGTCTTTTTCTCCTTCTACTAACATGGCATATACTTCCCCAGTAGAAATATCGGCGAAGCTTATGCCATAGCAGTAGTCAAAATTATATATATTAGCTATATAGTTATTGCTTTTGGAATCAATGCTATCATCTATTCTTGTTCCTTTGGTAATTACTTGAATAACATCTCGTTTTACCATACCTTTGGTAGTTTTAGGATCTTCTAATTGCTCACAGATGGCTACTTTATAGCCTTTATCAATTAAAGTTTCTACATAAGATGCATAGGCATGATGAGGTACTCCACACATAGGTACTCTTTCGTCTAGACCTGCTTGTTTTCCTGTTAATGCCAATTCTAGAACACGTGATGCAATGACAGCATCTTCAAAGAACATTTCGTAAAAGTCACCAAGTCTAAAAAAGATAATACAATCTTCATATTTATCTTTTATGTCCATATATTGTTGCATCATTGGACTTAATTTTTCTCTTTGTACTTCACTGCGTTTCATTTTTTTCACCACGTATCCATTATAGCAAAATTTGACATTATTTCATAGTGAAAACTTGATTTTATGATTGTAAAATAGCAAGTTTTTTCTTTTTATAAAACAGATTTTTCATCCAAATATTTAATTTCTTTCTTTTCTTTGGTATTGGGTAGGAAATATCTTTTTCTTGTTCTATCTTACCAAAAGATATCGCTAACTTTTCTACTGGAAAAAAAAGACTTAATTTTTCTTTATAAATAGCAAAAGTAATTTGCATTAGACTTTTATAAGAATTAGTTGTTGTTAAAAGATCAATGGATATAACTTCTTTAGGAATAATATTATTGGCGTATTTAATATATAAATAAATTTTTTTAGTTACTAAGCCATTTTCTTTTAATTTTAAAATATTAAAATCTAATAAATTCTTTAATTCTTTCATACTTTCTTTTCTAGACTTTATATTTTTAAATGTGACGCTTGAAGAAATCGTTTTAGGGGTTTTATTTTTATTTAATTCTTCTATGGTTGTAGGTTCTAATCCTAGAGAATGATTGATTAAGTATTCAGCATTGTAACCAAATTCGTTATATAGTGTTTCATATGAATAATTTCTAATATCTTCCATGGTTTCTATTCCTAGTTTTTTTAATTTTAAACTCATACTATTACTAATTTGCCAAAAGTCTGATATTGGTTTATATTTAGAACACGTTAAGATATATTCTTTTTCATCTAGATAAGCAATTTTTGTCTTTTTATTTTTAGTCATAATAGTACATGCTGTCATTGCTAAAAAAAGATTAGTGCCAATTCCTATTTTTAAAGAATTATTTTTTTTCGTTATTTTATTTTTTAAGTCTAATGCTAATTGATAGGCTGTTTTTTTGTATAACTCTTCATAATTTGTGATATCTATAAAATAAATATTATCTTGATATTGATAGATATCTTCATAGAAAAATATATCTGTTAATAATCCATAGATATTGTGATTGAAGTTCAAGTTCTTTTTGAATCCTTTTTCTATTTCTAGTACCATATATTTCTTTTTCATATTGTTTCCTCCCTTATCTTTTTGTTAAAACAATTATAGTACAATTGTTCGCTTATTACAATCGAACAAAGCAAAAAAACTCGAATTTTTTTTCGAGTAAAGAAAAAAGAGGCTTAACCTCTTATTTTATCAAGTTTTTAAATCTGTCAATTAAATTGTCAACATAGGCACAACTTAAGAAGCATACTACAGAGTCTTTTTCGTCTTTTAATTTATCCATTGTATCTAGACTGATCATATCTCCATTTTTTAGATGATCTACAATGATATGAGAAGTAACTCCTGGATAATCCTCTTGTCTTTCCCTATTACATTCAATGTCAGTTAAATATACCTTGTCTGCTAGATTAAGTATATTTATAAAATCATCTTTAAAGTCTTTCGTTCTAGAATAAGTGTTTGGTACAAATACTACTACTAATCGTTTTTCTGGATATTTTTGCTTTACTGCTTCTATGGTTGCTTTTATTTCTGTTGGATGATGAGCATAGTCATCAATAATGACGCAATTACCTATTTTTGTTTCAGCAAATCTTCTCTTGGCATTATGAAAAGTTTTTAATAATTCATTAATTTTTTCAGCTGTTAAACCTAATTCTTTTGCTATTACAATAGCTGCTGTTGCATCTAATACCATATGTTTTCCATATAAAGGTAAGTCAAAGTGTCCAAAGAACTCTTTATTTATATATAAATCAAAAGTAGATCCTGTTTTCAATAATTTAACATTTTTTATTACGATATCGTTATCTTCTTGGAATCCAAAGAATAATACTTTAGGTTTATACTCTATCTTTCTAACTTGTTCATTATCACCGTTTGCTATGACTAATTTCTTTGTTTGATTGGCAAAAATTGCAAATGTGTCTCTAATATCATCAATATCTTTATAACACTCTAAGTGTTCTGCTTCAATATTAGTTATTACAGAATAGGTTGGATGATAATCCGTAAAATGACGGTTAAATTCATCACTTTCTACTACAAAATATTTGTTTTCTTTATTAGCATAACCGTCTCCTGCTCCGATAAAGTAATTGCAGCCAAGTGTTTCTTCTAAAAGATGTCTAATGATAGATGAAGTCGTTGTTTTACCGTGTGTTCCACTAACTCCAATAGATTCAAATAAATCAATGACATCTCCCATAATTTCACTATATTTTTTCACTTTTAAACCTAAACTTCTAACTCTTTTCATTTCTTCATGATCTTCTTTAAAAGCTACACTATAAGTAACAATCGTATCTTTATCTATTTCATGTTCATGATCATAATAAATAGGAATATGTCTTTTTTCTAAGCCATCTTGTGTAAACTTATGTTCTTTTGCATCATCATAACCACTTACTTCATTTCCTAAATCATATAATATTTGGGCTAGCGTTGACATTCCTGTCCCTTTAATTCCAATACAGTAATACTTCATATTTTTCACTCCTCTTCTATTATTAGTATACGCTAATTTTTATTTTTCGTAAAGTAAGGCTTTTTTTAAATCTCTTTCTTTTTTAGAATAGATACAGCCACAGTAGTCTTGTCTATATAAACCAAATTGTTTTGATAGTTCTATACTTCGTTTGTAACCGTTTTTCTTTTTAAAGTCGGCATATAAATAAGTAGGTTCATATTTGTTATTTAATTTTTCTCCAATTTCATTTAACCATTTACTGTTTTTATATGGACTAATACTTAATGTTGTTGTGAAATAATCAAAGTGTAGTTTTTCAGCGACTTTGGCTGTTTCCTCTAATCGTAATTGATAACAGTAATAGCAACGTTTTCCTCGTTCTTTTTCTTCTTCTAAGCCTTTCGCTATATCAAAGAATTCTTGTGGGTTATATCTACCTGGTAATATTTTTATATTATCAATATTTAGTTCGTTTACAAATTTTTCTATTTCTTGCAAACGCTTTTGATATTCCTTTTCGTCAGTAATATTGGGATTATAATATAATATTGTAATGTCAAAATATTTAGAAATTCTTTCTAATACAGCAGAAGAACAAGGAGCACAACAAGCATGTAATAACAATGTTTTTTTACTAGTCATTTCTTTTATTTGTTTTTCCATTTCTAAATCATAATTCATACGTTACACCTCTAGGCCTATATTATAGCATTTTTTCTTAGACTTTTACATATATTTTACTATGAATTCAATTATCATTAGTTTTTTTATTACCTCTTTTGCAGGCTTTTCTACGATGCTTGGAGTTATTCCTATTTTTTGGTCTATTAAAAAAGAAGATAAAATTATCTCCTCTTCTTTATTGTTTGCTAGTGGAGTCATGATTACTATTTCTTTTTTATCCTTAATTCCAGAAGCTTATTCTTTATTTTTAGAAAATGAAGTGGTTTTTCCCTCTTTATTATTTACTGCTATCTTTGTCGTTGTAGGAATTATCTTTTCTTCTAAGATTTCTAGTGTGATAGAAGAAAAGCTTTCTTATAATTATTTATATCGTTTGGGAATTATTACCGTAATTGCTCTTATTTTTCATAATATTCCAGAAGGAATTACTACTTTTCTTTCTAGTAATCATGATTTATCTTTAGGTCTTAGTCTTTCTTTTGGTATTGCTTTACATAATATACCCGAAGGACTTTCTGTTGCTATTCCTATTTATTATGCTACTAAAAGTAGAAAAAAAGCGATTTTTTACACTTTTATTTCGGGATTTTCTGAAGCATTAGGGGCACTTTTTGCTTATTTATTTTTATCTCCTTTTATTACATCTTTTGTTTTAGGAATTATTTTAGCTATGGCTGCTGGAATAATGATTCATATTTCTTTTTATGAATTGATGCCTACGGCTTTTAAATATCCTCTTTCTTGGCGTAGTTTTTTCTTTTTTATCATTGGAGCAATGATTATGTTTATAACTTTGTCTATATAAAAAAGCAGTAAAAACTGCTCTTTTGTTTATTAATTTTAAATTAAAATATTACCATTACTGTCAGCCGGTTTACATAATCCTATGATAAAATCAATAAATGCTATAAATGAAGGAATCATCGTCCAGCAGAATAATAAGTATATAATTCCCGTTCCTACTTTTCCTGCATACATTTTATGTATTCCTAAACCACCTAAAAATAATGCTAGTACACAATAAACAATTTTGTTAACTGCTTTTGTTCCATTAGCAATATATGTTGGTTGTACTCCAGGATAGCCTTGATTATTTTGAACATTGATATTAATTCCTTGATGATTTTGTTCGGGTTCTTTCTTTTCTTCCTTCTTAGTTACAATAATTGAATTTTCTCCTTCAAAAATTTCTACATTATCATTCACACTTGGCTCAAAATTTAAGTCCACTCTTCTAACTTCTTTCATTTTTCCATCATCAGTTCCTATTGTGATAATGTCATTTTCAATTTTTAAAATTTTAGCCATCTAACTCACCTCTCTATGATTATATCATATCATACTTAAATGAATTTTTCTAGAAATTTTATTCAAGTTCAAAAGCACCTGTATATAATTGATAATATGTGCCTTTTTGTTCAATTAATTGATTGTGATCTCCACGCTCAATAATTCTTCCATGTACTTACTCTTTTCTTTAATTGTTAGGACGCTAACATTTTATTTATTTATTTTTATTTTGTCAATAACTTGCAGAAAAAAAATAGAAAGTTTTTTCTTTCTATTTACGCGTTAATAAAGTTAGTGTTTCTACGTGGTAAGTTCTTGGAAACATATTATATGGTCTTATATATTCTATGGTATATTTTTGCTTTAAAAGATTTAAATCTCTTCCTAATGTTACAGGGTCACAAGATATATAAATTAGTGTTTTAGGAATAATTTCTAATAGGCTTTCTACTACTTTTTTATGTAGTCCACTTCTTGGTGGATCAATAATGGCTACATCAAATTCTTTAGTAATTTCTTTCGTTAAGTCTTCTACTTTTCCTAAAATATATGAACAATTTTTACTATGATTTAACTCTTTATTATATTTAGCATCTTCTATTGCTTCTTTATAAGACTCAATTCCCATTACTTTTTTTACATCATCAGATACATATATTCCAATAGTACCAGTCCCACAATATAAATCTAAAATATTAGTTCCATTTTTTTCTTTGATAATTTTTTTAATTTCGTTATATAATTTTTCTGTAATTATATTATTTACTTGAAAAAATGATTTTTCTGATACACGATACTTTTTGTTTCCAATATATGAAATAATACTTTTTTGATTTGTTGTACTATTTAAAATCTCTCCCGTTTTATTTCCAACTCGTAAAACAATTTCTTTTTGTGAAGATATAGATAGTTTAGTTAGTTCTTTATTTAATTCATCCATTACTAATTTGCAATTTTTAATAGGAATTAGATGATTTGTCTTCTTTTCATATAGTCCTATTTGATTCTTTTCTTTATGAAGTGTGATTTTGTTACGATAATGATAGGGTTTATCAAAAATAATATCTTTTACTAAGTCCTGTGATATTTTTGCGAATCGTTCTATAATTTCTTTTACTTTTTGTTCTTTAAACTCATTTTCTTTATTAAAACTTAAATGTTCTAGGTGACATCCACCACAAATTGTGGCATAAGGACAACTTGGTGTTACTCTATCCTTACTTTCTTTTATAATTTTTTCTACTTCGGATACCAAGTATTTTTTCTTTTCTGTTACTATTTTTATTTTAACTATTTCTTTTGGAAGAGCATTTTCTACAAAACATATCTTATTATTAATTGTTGTTATACCTCGACCAAAATGGTCTAATTTTTCAATTTCAACTATCATAACTTCACCTCTTTTTTTATTATACCATATCTTATTTTTACATAGTTCTTTTTTTTTGCTTCATACTAATAATGGTGATTTTATGTTTTTAATACAAAGAATAAAAAAAGCAATCTCTGTTTCTAAAGATTATAAAATTAGAGAATCCCGAGTTTGACAGCATATTTGAATAAAAAACCTCATTTTTCCCAGTATTTATAAGGGTTTATGAGGTTTTAATTTG
>CALVSS010000008.1 GCA_944359095.1 uncultured Bacilli bacterium
TGTTGTTGTTGATAAACATTCTACTGGTGGTATTGGGGATAAAACGACACTTATTATTGCTCCTATTGTTGCTAGTCTTGGAATTCCTATTTTAAAAATGAGTGGTAGGGGTTTAGGATATACTGGTGGTACCATTGATAAGTTAGAAAGTATACCTGGATATAGAGTAGATTTATCTGATGAAGAAGTTATGAAACAAGTTCAAGATATAGGTATCGTTATTACTGGTCAGACTGCTAGTCTTGCTCCTATGGATAAAGAAATTTATGCTTTACGAGATGTTACAGGTACTGTTTCTTCTGTACCTTTAATTGCTACTAGTATTATGAGTAAAAAGATTGCTGGTGGCGCGGATAAGATTTTAATAGATATAAAAGTTGGTAATGGAGCTTTACTTCAGACGGAAGAGGATGCTTTAAAACTTTCTGATTTAGTTAAAAAGATTGGCCGCATTTATCAAAAAGATGTTCATACTATGATTAGTGATATGAATACTCCTTTGGGTTATTGTATTGGTAATAGTTTGGAAGTTATGGAAGCTATTAAAATATTAAAAGGGGAAGAATTTGGTAATAACTTGACTAAATTATGCATTGATTTAGCAACAGAACTTGTTTGTATGGCTAAAAATGTTTTACCTAGAGATGCCCAAGATATGGTTTTAGAAGCCATTAAATCTGGTAATGCTTATCAAAAGTTTTTAGAATTAGTAGAAGCTCAACATGGTAATTTAGATGGGCTTACTGTTAGTAGAAAACATAAAGTGATTAAAGCTAGTTGTTCTGGAGTTATTGAAAAAATTTCTGCTATTCAATTAGGTGAGTTATCTGTTTCTTTAGGAGCAGGAAGAGTTTCTAAAGAAGATAGTATTGATTATGGCGTTGGTATTGAACTTTTAAAACAGGTCGGTGATTCTGTAGAAAAAGGAGAGCCTTTGGCAAAAATTTATTATACTAAATTACCTAATTTACAAAAGTATAGAGATATTTTTGTTATAAAATAAAAAAAGATATTGAAAAATTAAAAACTATGCTATAATTATATTATAAGGATGGTGTATTATGGAAAGGATTTATATGGAAGACAATAAAAATAATAAGAAATCAATGTTTCAACAAGTTTTTAAGTCACAATTATCTAAGAAGTTATCTGCTGCAATGGTATTAGTTTCTTTCTTTTCATTTCTATTGATTGGTGTTACTAATGTATCTTATGCTGCTGTTACTCCAATTCCTGAAGATACTGGTTTAGGAGATAGTTTTACTACTGCTGAAGCTGGTACTGAGGTTTTTGGTGGTAGCTTTCCTGTTTTTATGTATTCAACTAGTACTGGTATTCCAATTTTTTGCTTAGAGCGTGATATCGAATTTACGGATGGAACGACAATGGATAAAAAGGAACAAATTACAGATCAAGGGTTATTATATGTAATGGCAAATACATTCCCACATTATAAATTTAAAGATGCAACTGGAAAAGAGTTCCCTGATGAGGTTCAAACTTGGATTACTCAAGTAGCTATTTGGGAATACTTATATGAAACTGGTGATGAATATAATCAAACTGGTGCTGGTCAAGTAGCTAATATAGAAGCTGTTAAAACTGTACCATTGATTTATTGGGGTGCTTCTCCTGATTATCATGAATGTGATGTTAATGGTTGTCGTGATACTATGACAGGTGCTACTTCTGCTACAACGTTCTATCAACAATATATTGCACCTATTGTTGCTAATGCTAAAAAGTCTGATGTTTCTGCTAATGGTTCTATTACTATGAGTATTGCTAATCAAGAAATTTCAGTTACTGATGATGAAAAATATTATCAAACAGCTTTAGTTACTGTTGGTACTACCGGTACTAATCCTGATAATTTAGTTGATGGCAGTTTAAAAGTTACTGTAAAGAATGCTCCTAAGGGAACAATTCTAGTAGATGAGGAAGGTAAAGAGATTAAAGATACTACTGGTGTTCAAAAATTCTATGTTAGAATTCCAGTTGATTCTGTAACTGAAGAGGCTAAAGTTGTTCAGCTTTCTGCTACTGGAACATTTAGAGGTTATGATGGTTATTATTATAGAGCTGATGGTGCTCAAACAGTAAGTACTGTATTTACTAATGATGTACCTAGTACTACTGGTTTAGAAATTCCAATTAATTATACTCCAGACGTACCTGATACCGGTATGACTGTTGCTCAATCTATTTACTTTATCGGTCTTGTAGTATTGTTGTGTGGAGTAGGTATTATTTATGCTAATGCTAAACCAAAAGAAAGACAACAATAATAAAAGAAAGTTGAAAAAGAGTCAGTTATTATTACTCGGCTCTTTCCTTGTATTTATAGGCTTTTTTATTCTTTCTTATAATCATTTGGTATTTTTGAAAAATCAGGTGTTTGCAAATATGGAAATTGCTATTGCTAGTAGTAATTCGCCTATTGAGGAGAACAAAGAAGAGCAAGATATTCCTGTACCTAATGTGGAAAATGTATCAGATGGTACTGTTTATGAAGAGGCTCCTAAAAAGGAGATTAATTATAGTCAATATGCTGGGGTACTTGAGATACCTAAAATTGGATTAAAAAGAGGGTTTTATAATACTGATTCTAAATACAATAGTATTCAATATAATGTATCGATGATTTCTGGTTCTACTATGCCAGATGTTATTAATGGTAATTTAATGTTGATGGCACATTCTGGAGATGCTTATATATCATTTTTTGCTTATCTTTATAGATTAAATATTGGGGATTATGCTTATATTACTTATCAAGGGCAAAAATATAAATATAGTATAGTAAATATTTATACTGTTCCTAAAAATGGTAAAGTTCCTATCTATAGAAATTATAATAAAACAACATTAACTCTTATTACTTGTACAAAAAATGATGATACGACGCAGACTGTTTATATTGCTGAATTAGTATAATAATAGGAGGTGTGTATATGGAGTTAGGAATAGTTCAAAAGATGAAAATAATATTTGATTTGTTATTTTCATCTTTTATGTCTATTGAACTTATTTTACTTTTCTTTCTATTATTTTTATTGTTACTTGTTAATATTAAAGTAAAAAATAAGATAATTCCTTTTATATTTACTTTTCTTGTTGTTATTATGCTAATTCTTTTTACTTTATCTTTTCCATCTTATGTTATTACTTGTTTAGATTCTTTTATTATGAAAGTGATGGATTATTATTATTTTCCATCTACTGTTGCTTATTTCTTTATTTTGGTATTTATGGCTTTATTATTTATTATTACTATGTTTAGTAAGAAAATAAAACCTATCAAAAAGATTTTTAATTATTTATGTAGTACTTTGTTCTTTTTATTCTTTTCTTTATTTACAAGTTTAGTATTTATAAATCATATTGATATACAAGATCCGGTACATTTATATGAGAATCAGAATATTTTAACTGTTGTTCAACTTAGTAATTTTATTTTATTGTTTTGGATTTTATGTACTTTGTTTTATTCTTTATATTTATTCTTTAAAAAGAAATTTGATAAATCTGAAAAGGTTGAGGAAAATTAGTCCTCAACCTTTTTTGCTATATATTCTTCTAATGTTAAATTGTTTTTATGAATATAGGTAGCTACTTTTACTCCTACATAGCGATAGTGCCATGATTCATATTGATATCCAGTAAGATTTACTTTATCTTTTGGAAATCTTAGTATAAATCCATATTTATAAGCATTCTCTTGCATCCATTCATATTCTTTTGTTTCTTCAAAAGAGGTGTAGGGAACATCTAAATTATAGACATCTACTGCTAACCCGGTTTGATGTTCAGAATATCCTGGCCTTGCAGAGTAGGTATCAGCAGCTTCTTTTCCGTCACTTTCTACATAATTGTTATATAGTGTTACTTGATATTCATAACTTCTATAACTTGACATTGCTATAATGTTTAAGTCTTCTTCTTTTGCATTTTTTGATAATTCTTCAAAAGCTTCTTTTGCTTCTTTTACTAAGTGCATTCCACTTCTAGCATATGTTGTATCTAATTCTTCTAGGTTGTTTGGAACGTCATTTTCCGTTAAGTAATTATATTTATTTACTAATACTAAATTGGTATTTTTGTTTGTTGCTTCTTTGGTATTTGTATAGTATGGTTTATCTATTCCTATATTTACATTGGTAACTATTTCTTCGGTTGTTAATTTAGGATTTTTTTCTTGGTATTTTAAATATCTATTTTTATATTCTTTTTTATAGTAAGATATTTTTTTTAATTCTTGAATATTTTTTTCTTCTTTTGTTAATTTCTTTTTTTCAGTTTCTTTATTTCCTATACTATTAATAATTCCTATACTTAAAATACAGAGTAAGAGTATTAGAATTATTTTAGGAGTTTTCTTTAATTTCCTTTTTTTTACTTTTTTCATACTATCACCTAATCTATCATATCATTATTTTTTTTATTTATGTATAAATTTTTATGATTTTACATAGAAAATATTGGAGGTATGTATGAAAAAGTGGTTGTTTACATTTTCAATTTTATTTTTATTTAATTATTTTTTCTTAATTCCTGTTTCTGCTGTTGAAGAGAGTGTTGAGACAGAATTAATTCCTGGGGCTATTAGTGGAGTTTTAATGGAAGCTAGTACTGGTAAAATTGTTTTTCAAAAAGAAGCGTTAAAAGAAGTGCCTGTTGCTTCTATGACTAAGATGGTTGCTCAAATACTTATTTTAGATGCTATACGTAAAGAAAAGATTGCTTGGGATGACGTTGTTACTGTTAGTCAAAATGCAGCGGATATGGGAGGCTCTCAGATATATTTAAGTGTTGGGGAAAAGATTACTATTCGTGACTTATTTAAAGGTATTTCTATGGCTAGTGCAAATGATGCTACTGTACAAATGGCTGAAGTATTAGCTGGGAGTGAAGATGCTTTTGTTAAAATGATGAATGCTAAGGTAAAAGAGTTAGGACTTGAACATACGGTATTTAAAAATTGTACTGGTCTTGATGAAGAAGGACATTATTCTAGTGCTTATGATATGGCTATGATTGCTAGAGAATTAATTATTCATTATCCAGAAATATTAGACTTTTCTTCTGTTTATGAAGATTATTTAAGGCAAGATACGGAAAATAAATTTTGGTTAGTTAATACTAATAAATTAGTGCGTTTTTATGAGGGAGCAGATGGTTTAAAGACAGGTCATACGGATGCTGCTAAATATTGTTTGGCAGCTACTGCTAAAAAAAATAATATTCGTTTTATTGCTATTGTCTTAGGAGAAGAAAATAGTAATGTACGTAATCAAGAAGTGATGAGTTTATTAGATTATGGATTTAATCATTATCAAATGAATTTAATTAAATCTAAAGATCAGGTGTTAAAAACAATTCCTTTAGAGAAAGCAACTAAGACTAAATTATCTTTAGTACCTGTTACTGATATTGGTGTTTTAACAGAAAAGTCAGATAGTAAAAAAGACTATGATTATAGTATTCAAGTTAAAAATATTTCTTTACCAGTAAAAAAAGGTGATGTCGTTGGAAAAGTAGTAATTAAAGAAGATGGAAAAGAAGTTACTTCTGTACCAATTACTGTTTTAGAGTCAGCTTCTAAATTGTCTTTTTTAGAATTATTTGGTCAAGAGATAAAACAATTAGTGTCTGGTAATTTTATGTTTTCCTTTCATTAATTAACAATTGCTATTTTTTTCTTTTCGATGTATAATCATACTTGTGATAAGAGGGTGAGTAAATCCCTTTTTCGTTATAAGGATGTGATTTTATGAATAATGATGGTCGTCATACTAACTCAAATAATCATTATAGAAGACGTAGTTCTAAATATACTAAAAATAGAAATTATAATAATTATAAAAAATATGATAAGAAAGAGAAAACAAAATTACAACAAGATAATGAAGAACAATATAATGTTACTAAGCAACAAGTTTTTAATTTTGATGAAATGAACTTTTCTGATGAGTTAGATACTAGTTTTGTTGAAGGTAGAAAAAGAAAGAAAAAAGAGCAGATTGTTCATCGATTAGATGAGGATTATGAAAAAGAAAAGAAAAAAGAAGAAAAAAGAAAGAAAAATATTTCTTTTGGTAAATTATTTGTTGGCTTTCTATTAATAATTTTTTTAGTGGCTCTTTTGGCTATTTGTATTTATCTTTTATTTAAACCTGTTGTTAAAACTAAAGTGGTTACTAAGGAAAAAGAAGTTGTTACTGTTGATGATAATTATTTGTTTTTAGGAGATTCTATTACTGATTTTTATGATTTAGATAAATATTATGAAGATATGCCTGTTGTTAATAGTGGTATTAGTGGTAATCAAACCAAAGATATTTTAAATAATATGAAAGATAGAGTATATCAATATAATCCTTCTAAAGTCTTTTTACTTATTGGTACGAATGATATTCAACAAAAAGTAGATGAAGATGAAATTGTTGATAATATTATTGAAATATTAAAAGAAATTCATGAAAATCGTCCTTATGCTGAATTATATTTAGAAGCTATCTATCCAGTAGATGAAGATCGTGATGGGGCGCAGGACCGTACTAATGAAGAAATTATGGATATTAATAAAGAGTTAAAGAAGTATTGTAATAGTCATGATGTTACATATATCGATACTTTTGACTTATTAAAAGATCCTGATAGTGATGATGTTAAGTTAAAAGAAGAATATTCTAAAGATGGTCTACATTTAAGTGATTCGGGTTATAAAGTTTTAACGAAAGAACTTATGAAATATTTAAAATAGATACTTTTGTATCTTTTTTTTTACAATAATCATAATTTTTCTTTTTTTTCATATATTTATGATATAGAAAGAGAGGAAATAATATTTATGGAAACATTAAAAGTTAGTAGTAAATCTAATCCAAATAGTGTAGCAGGAGCTCTTGCTAATGTATTTCGTGAAAAAGGAACTGCAGAAATTCAAGCAGTAGGAGCTGGAGCACTTAATCAAGCAATTAAAGCTGTAGCTATTGCCAGAGGATTTGTTGCTCCTTCTGGAAAAAATTTAGTTTGTATTCCAGCTTTTCAAGATATTGAAATTGATGGAGAAGAGCGCACTGCTATTAAATTAATTATAGAGGCCAAATAGGTCTTTTTTTTTATTCTTTCTCGTGGTAAACTTATAGAAGAAGATAGGAGTGATTTTATGGTTTGTCCACGTTGTGGAGCAGAGATGAAAGATGATCAAAGATATTGTATGAGATGTGGTGCCCTTAATTATAATCATCCAGATAATCAACAGATGAAACAATATATTACAAAAGATGAATTGAATAAAGCTAATGAAAAATATCAGGAACAAGAAAATGCTGAATCTATTCAAATTGGTGGTCAGATTTATATGGATCTTCCTCAGGAAAAAAGAAATTCTACTTATGTTGATACTAGAGCTTCTTTAGGATTACTTACTGTTGTTACTCTTGTTTTAGCTGCTTTAGGATATTTTATTTTTCAATTTTCTGTTGTTTTAACACTTGCCGTTGCTATTGTTTATTTTATTTATACTTTTTATATTATTGTTAATAGTTGTATTTATATGAAGGGTGGATATTCAGGATTTGTACCTATTATTCCATTTTATAATTTATATGCTTATTTTGATATTGCGGTTGGTAATGGATGGAAGTTTTTATTCTTATTTATTCCTATATTTAATATTTTTTATGGCTTTTATGTTAACTATCGATTTGGTAAAGTCTTTGGAAAAAATGGTTGGTTTACTTTGTTTTTCCCTTATATTATGTTACCTATTATAGCTTTTAGTGATAAAGCTGTTTATGATGGAGAGGGTAAAAAGTTTAAAAATTATGTTAATGGTGGTAAAAGAAGAAATACTTTAGTTCCTGCTTTTGTTTATTCGGCTATTACTTTTGTGATTATGATAGCTGTTATTCAGTTACCATTTATCAGTGAAGTTAGAGAACAATTTTCCTTATTTGATATTAATCGAACAATTAGTACTGTTAAAAAAGATATTGATGATGGTATTTATGAGTGTGATGAGGGTACTTTCTATAATAGAGATGGAGTATATTATATTAGTTTTAAAGATGCTACTAGTTTACTTTCTCTTCCTATTCCTGTTCGTTCTTCTATTAATGGGAAAAAAATATCTGGTTATATTAAAGTAGAGTCATTAAAGCATAAATTAACTTATGATTATGCTACTACTGATGGGGAAAATGTTTTTACTACTATAGATGGTATTTCTAGTCCTTCTGATGTTGTAGTACCAGAGGATGCTAATATTTGTAAAAAGAGTTGATAAAATTTATAAATCGGTATATACTAATATCAAATCGATAATTAGAACTAATAATAAGAAACTTTAATTGTAGAGAAATCGTGGTTGGTGAAAACGATATTAAAGACTTATTTATCTACTCTATAGATGAGAAATTCCGGAGAAGTCCGTTAATACTTTGAGTAAAAAAAAGGATGGTACCGTGCTTATGCACTCCTTGTGGTACTATCCTTTTTTAGTTAAAGTATTACATTGATAGAGGTTTCTATTTATGATATTTATTTAATAAGGAGGGTATATAATGATAGATATTAAATTAATTAGAGAGAATAGAGATTTAGTAAAGGAAAATATTAAGAAGAAATTTCAAGATGAAAAGTTACCTTTAGTAGATGAAGTTTATGAAATGGATAAAAAGGTACGTGAAGTACAAGTAAAAGCTGATGGCTTAAAAGCTGATAAGAATAAAATGAGTAGTGAAATTGGTAAACTTATGAAGGAAGGTAAAAAAGAGGATGCTATGGCTGTTAAAGATAAAATTGGGGCTATGGCTGATGAAATTAAGACTTTAGAGGAAGAACAAGAAAAACTTTCTAAAGAGATTAAAGAGCGTATGATGGTAATACCACAAATTATGGATCCTTCTGTTCCTATTGGTAAAGATGATAGTGAGAATGTGGAAGTACAAAGATTTGGGGATCCTGTTGTTCCTGATTATGAAATACCATATCATGCTGATATTATTGAAAGACTTCATGGCATGGATAAGGAAGCTGCTGGTAGAACAAGTGGACAAGGTTTCTATTATTTACTTGGTGATATTGCAAGACTTCATGAGGCATTGCTTGCTTATGCTAGAGATTTTATGATTGATGCTGGTTTTACTTATGCTATTCCACCATTTATGATTCATAGTGATGTTGTTACTGGAGTTATGTCTTTTCCTGAAATGGAAGCTATGATGTATAAGATTGAAGGAGAAGATTTATATTTGATTGGTACTAGTGAACATTCTATGATTGGTAAATTTAAAGATCAAATTATTAAAGATAGTGAACTTCCTATTCATATGACAAGTTATTCACCTTGTTTTCGTAAAGAGGGTGGATCTCATGGATTAGAGGAAAGAGGTTTATATCGTGTTCATCAATTTGAAAAACAAGAGATGATTGTTATTTGTGAACCTGAAGATTCTATGGATTGGTATGAAAAAATGTGGCAATTAACTGTTAAATTCTTTAGAAGTTTGGATATTCCTGTTAGACAACTTGAATGTTGTAGTGGAGATCTTGCTGATTTAAAAGTTAAATCTTGCGATATTGAAGCTTGGAGTCCACGTCAAAAGAAATACTTTGAAGTAGCAAGTTGCTCTAATTTAGGAGATGCTCAAGCAAGACGTTTAGGTATTCGTAAAAAAGGAGAAAAAGGAACTTACTTTTTACATACTTTAAATAATACTGTTGTTGCTACTCCTAGAGGATTAATTGCTTTACTTGAAAATAATTATCAAGAAGATGGAAGTATTAAGATTCCTAAAGTATTACAACCATATATGGGTGGTAAAGAAGTTATTAAAGCTGATTAGTCTTGGTATATTTCTATTCCTTTTGTGTATACTAATTAATGGTGATGATATGGAGGAAGATGAAAAAAGATGTGATGTTGTAGGACATGAGTCAGCTATGAAAAATATTCATATTGATAGTAATTCTAAAGAGGGAAAATTACTGGTAGAAGTTATCAATAAAGAATCTAGTTTAAAGAAAATGGAAGAGTAATCTCTTCCTTTTTAGTTTCTTTTATGATATTATTAGATTAGTAAAGTAGAGGTGGTATTTTGGAAGTCTTAGATAATAAATGTCCAGCTTGTGGAGCTAATATTAAGTTTTCTGCAAAAGAACAAAAATGGGTATGTGAATATTGTGGTAGTCAATTTACTTTAGAAGAAATGCAGAAATATAAAAATGCTAGTAGTGAGAAAGTAAATCAGAAAACTGTAGATGAGAAGACTAAAAAGGTCGAAAAAGCAGATGTTTTTCGTTGTAAAAATTGTGGAGCTGAAATTATTGCTTCAGAAAATACTACGGCTACTTTTTGTGTATATTGTGGAAGTACAGCTATTCTAAAAGATAGAATAGAAGATAGTAGAGTACCTGATTTTATTATTCCTTTTCAAAAAGTAAAAGAAGATGCGGTTAGTTCTTTTAAAAAATTAGTAAAACATAAACCCTTGGTTCCTAAAGCATTTAAAAATAAAAATAATATTAATAAGATTACAGGTATTTATATTCCTTTTTGGGCTTATGATTTTGATGTAGATGGTACTGCAGAATTTAATGCTACTGATGTTCATACTTGGAGTGATCGTAAGAATCAATATACTAAAACGGATCAATTTACAGTCTTATGTAGTGGATTTATGCATTATGATAAAGTATTAGCTGATGGATCATCTCGGTTTCCTGATGATTTAATGGATTCTTTAGAACCATTTGAATTTAATGATTTGGTTTCTTATAATCATGCTTATTTATCGGGATTTTTATCTGAAAAATATGATGTAGTAGAAGATATTGCTATTGAAAGGGCACAGGGCAGAACAAGAAACACTTCTATTTCTTTATTACAAAGATCTGTTAGACATCAAAGTAGTAGTCTTAAAAAAGATAATTTAATTATAGAAGAGAAAGAATCTAATTATTTACTACTTCCTGTTTTTATGGTTACTATTCAATATAAAGATAAAAATTATATTTTTGCGATGAATGGTCAAACAGGAAAGATTGTTGGAGAATTACCTCTTGGTATTAAAGAGATGATATTTTGGAGTATTCTTATTTATATTCTTTGCTTTATTATTGTTTTGTTGTTGTATTTAGGTGGTATTATATGAAAATAATTAAATGTTTCGTATTATTTATTTTATTATTTAGTTTTTCTTTTCCTGTTTTTGCTAGTACCAATACTTATACTAGGACTATGGATGATTTACTTGTACCAGATACTGTTACTGTTTCTCAAAATAATATAGCTTCTATATTAAATACTCCGGCAGTTGATGCCAGTGAAAAAGTATATGATTTTGCTGGACTATTAAGTAGTGAAGAAGAAAATACTATTTTTCATAGTGTTGAAGAGTTTATTTCTGATACTTCTTTAGATTTGGGCATTGTTACTATTAGTGAAAATAATAAGCTTTCTGCAAGAAGTTATGCAGATGATTTTTATGATTATAATTTTTTTGGTAAGGATGGAGTTTTATTTTTAGTAGATATGGATACTAGAGAAATTTATATGTCTACTACTGGGAATGCTATTACTTTATATGATGATTATAGAGTTAATAAGATATTAGATGCTATTTATGAAGATTTTTCTTTAGGAAATTATGAAAAAGGAATTTTAAAATTTGTTCAAATACTTGAAAAGTATGATACAATAGGATTACCTAGTAATGATGATAGTCAGTATGTAATTAATGACCAGGGTGAAGTTTATAAAAAATTTCCATATTTCATTCTTTTGGGAATACCTTTTATTATTACGGCAATTGTTATGGGAATATTAATATATAAAAATAAAGTAGTTAGAACTGCTACTTCATCTAGAGAATATTTGGATCAGAAGTCAGTAAAGATTAAAGTTTTGAGGGACCGATTGGTATCTACACATACTTCTGTTACGCCGATTTATCATAGTAGTAGTGGTAGTGGTGGTAGTTCTCATCATTCAGGAAGCAGTGGTATCAGCCATGGTGGTGGCGGACATCGCTTTTAAATTAGAAAGAGAGGTTATTTATGGGATTAATTAAAGCAGCTGTTGCTGCAGTGGGAAGTACTCTACATGATCAATGGAAAGAGTATATTCGTTGTGATGATTTAGGACAAGATATTTTAATGAAGAGAGTATCTACTCCTAATGGTATTATTAGTAAGGATAGTGCAATTCAGGTTGCTCCTGGACAAATTGCAGTTATCTTTCAGAATGGTCAAATATTAGATGCTACAGCAGAAGAGGGTATTTATACTTTTGACCAATCAACATCTCCATCTTTTTTTGCTGGACAGTTTGGAGCAGTATTTAAAGAAATGTGGACAAGATTTACTTATAATGGTGGAACTTTTAAAGAACAAGCTGTATTTTATATTAATGGAAAAGAAATTATGGATAATAAGTTTGGTACACCTGCACCTATTCCATATCAAGATTGGTCTCATCCAATTCCAAATCAAATGACTGGAACTTTAAGTCCTTTACGTGTAGAAGTTAAATGTTTTGGTAAATATACTTTTAAAATTTCAGATCCAGCAGTATTTATGTCACGTGTTGCTGGTACTGCTTTAGAGTATCGTAAAGATGAATTATGTGAGCAAATGAGGTCTGAAGTTATTGGGGCTTTTCAAAATGTTCTTAATGAACTTGGTACTAGTGCGCATAAAACACCAGTATTAGAATTACCTAGTAGTACTGATGAGATTAAAAAAGTAATGGATGAAAAAGTATTTGATCAACCTATTCGTGATCGTGGTTTAAGTCTTTTAGGCTTTGTTGTTGAATCTGTCACTTTAGATGATGAATCTAGTCAAAAAATTGATAATTATGAATTATCTTCTAATAAGTTTATGCAACAAGGAACACTTACAGGTGCTTATGCAAATGCTGTTCAAGATGCTGCTAATAATGAAGGAGGAGCTATGAATGGATTTTTAGGTGTTGGCATGATGAATATGGCATCTAATGGTATGCTTGGTGGTGTGCAAAATAACGCTATGAATGGTGGAACTGCTACTCCACAAGCATATGATCCTTATGCTAATCAAGCTGCTTCGCAATTAAATCAAGCACAACCACAAAATGCTTCTACTACTGTAGAAATGAAGTTCTGCCCTAATTGTGGAACTCCTACCAATGGTGGTAATTTCTGTACAAATTGTGGAACAAAATTAAAATAATTTGAGCATGCTAAGGCATGCTTTTTTTTAATATGTATAAAATTTCCAACTATGGAAATACTATCCATAGGGGATGATAATTTGACAAAACTAGTATTTTCTGATAAACTATATAACTGTCACATAAACAGAGAGGTGTTATACATGTTTTATGATGAAAAACAAGCATTAAGAGCTTGCGAAGAAGAACCAGCCCTGATTTTTGAATTAATCAAAGAAGGATACTATCATTTAGTAGATCAACTTATATCTAAAAATAAAGTAGATATTAATGTAGTTGATGTTGCTGGTAACGATGTTGTTTCTAGACTTTTAAAAGCAAAACAATACGATTTGGTTTTAAAATTCATTAGAAAAAGAAATTGGGATGTTAATCATCAAAACTTAGATGGTAATACGATAGGACATTTACTTGTTAAAGATACTTCTGTTCATGCTTTAAAGATATTAGAACAGTTAACTAAAAATAAAAACTACTTATTAAATATAAAAAATAAAAATGGGGAAACTGTATTAGATAGAGCTATTCATAATCAGAGTGTTTTTTCAGCATTAAAAATATTAGAAGAGAAACGTTTTAATAATATTGATGTCTTATCATTTAAACAATTATATCAATTATGTATAAAGAATAATTATTATGGTAAATATTCTAAATTAACTAATTTAGAAAATATCGTAGATAGTTTAGAGAAAAAAGATAAATTAATTCCAAGTATGAATAAATTATTAAATAAAATTATTGATAATATGGAAGTTATTAAACATGATTTAATGATTAATAAATATTCTTTATTAGATCAAATGATTGATACTTCTTTATCAGAAGTTGTTATGTAAGAGGATTTTTTCCTCTTTTTTGTTTTTGCTTTTTATGTTATACTTGTTCTTGTAATTTTATAGAGGTGATTTTATGCATTTACCAGATTATAAAGAAGCTAGAAAAAGAGATATTAGACCTTACAAAAGAATTTCTTTTCAAGAAGATTTAAAAGTTAAAAATAAATATCAGGGTAAAACGTTTTATTTAAAAACTTATGGTTGTCAAATGAATGAACACGATAGTGAAAATATTGAAGCTTTACTTACGTTTTTAGGATTTTCTAAAGTAGATAATTATTTAGATGCTGATTTAGTTTTACTTAATACTTGTTCTATTCGTGAAAATGCTCATAATAAAGCTTTTGGTATGTTAGGAAGATTTAAACATTTAAAACAAGAAAAGAAAGATTTAATTGTTGGATTATGTGGTTGTATGGCTCAAGAAGCTGGTGTTGTTGATACAATATTAAAAGATTATCCATGGGTTAATTTTGTGTTTGGTACTCATAACATGTATCAATTACCAGAAATTATTGATAAAGCAATTGAAGAAAATAAACAACAAATTGAAGTTTTTTCTCGTGAGGGTGATTTAATTGAAGGATTACCTGTTCTTAGAGTAAACTCTTATAAAGCTTATGTTAATATTATTTATGGTTGCAATAAGTTTTGTACATATTGTATTGTTCCTTATACTAGGGGAAGAGAAAGAAGTCGTTTAAAAGAAGATGTATTAAGTGAAGTACAAAAATTAGTTGATGATGGTTATAAAGAAGTAACTTTACTTGGACAAAATGTAAATGCTTATGGAAAAGATATTTATGATGATTATACAATGGCTAATTTATTAGAAGATGTTGCGAAGATGGGAATTCCTAGAATTCGTTTTACTACTTCTCATCCTTGGGACTTTACTGATGAAATGATTGATGTTATTGCTAAATACCCTAATATTATGCCTAGTGTTCATTTACCTGTACAAAGTGGTTCTAGTCGTATTTTAAAATTAATGGGTAGAAGATATACAAAAGAAAGTTATCTAGAATTGTTCCATAAAATTAAAGATAAAGTACCCGGTGTTAGTATTTCTACTGATATTATTGTAGGTTTTCCTGGAGAGACGGAAGAAGATTTCCAAGAAACTTTAGATTTAGTAAAAGAATGTAAGTATGATAATGCCTTTACTTTTATCTTTTCTAAAAGAGAGGGAACTCCTGCTTGTAAATTAAATGATCCAGTACCATTAAAAGAAAAAGAAGAAAGATTACAAAGATTAAATGAAGTTGTTAATCATTACTTCTTAGAAAATAATAAAAAATTAATTGGTACTAGTAAAGAAGTATTAGTAGAAGGTATTTCTGATAAGAAACATATGTATTATGGATATACAGATACTAATAAATTAGTTAATTTTTCTAGTAAGAAAGAATTAACTCCAGGAGATTTAGTTATGGTTAAAATTACAGAAGCTAAAACTTGGAGTTTGGATGGTGAAGCTGTTGAATAAGGCAGTAGATGATGTTATTCATGTTATTGTTAATAGTAAGGAATATCAACAGTGTCTTCAATTAAAAAAAGAAATGAAGAAGAATAAAGAATTAATGGATTTAATTCAAAAATTAAAAGATGCACAAAAAAAATATGTAAAAAGTGCTTATCAAGATAACAGTGAAGTAGAACTTTTAGAAAATAAATTAAAAGATATTCCTATTTATATGGTTTATATGGAAACACTTGAGAAAGTTAATTCTATGATTTCTTATGTAGAAGATGATTTAAATGATTATTTTTATCAATTATTTAATTAGGACTATGATAATTCATAGTTTTTTTAATAAAAATTGATAGTTATCGACCAATTTTGTGTATATATATGTAAAAAGTGGTCGATAACTTGATTTTTTTTATAAAAAATTATATAATTTATATGGGTGAAGATATGGAATTCATATATAAAAGAGAGGATTATTTAAATAAAGTTAGAGGCTTTTATCATGATACAATGATAAAAGTTATTACTGGAGTTAGAAGATGTGGAAAGTCTTATCTATTAAAAACTATTATTAATGAATTAAAAGAAAGTGGTATAAAAGATAAAGATATTATTTATATTGAATTAGATAAAAAAGAATATAAAGATATAAAAAAGCCTATACAATTAGAAAAATTAATTGATGGATTAATTTTAGATGATGATTTTAAATATTTATTTATTGATGAAGTTCAAAATGTGAAAGGTTTTGAAACTTTAATTAATTCTTATAGAGAAGAAGAAAGGTTTTCAATATTTTTAACTGGTTCTAATTCTTATTTATTATCAGGAGAATTAGTTACTAAACTTACTGGTAGATATATTGAGGTTGAAATGTTACCTTTAAATTTTCAGGAGTATGTTGACATGAAAAAATTTATGGGTAAGGAAATAAATCAAAATATTTATCTTGAATTTGAAGAATTTATTAGAGATGGTGGATTTCCTGAATCTCTTCATTACGATAAACATGAAGATAAATTGTTATATACTCAAAGTGTAATTAAACAAATATTTGAAAAAGATATTAAAACTCATAAAAAAATTAAAGATAGAGCTTTATTTGAAGTTATACAAAAGTTTGTCATTAATAATTTTGGAAGTATGATTTCTATTAGTAGTATATATAAATATTTAATCAAAGATAAAAATATTCATGTTGATAGAAGGACAATCAAAAATTATATTGAAATTTTAGAAAAGGCTAAAATAATATATTCTTGTGATTTATTTGATATTAAATCTAAAAGGATATTGAATGGGGAAAAGAAATATTATTTAGCTGATTTAAGTATTTATTTTGCATTAAATACGGATAATAGAATTAATTATGGACCAGTACTTGAAAATACATTGTTTTCATATTTAAAAAGTAAAAATTATAGTTTGAGTGTTGGAAAAATTGGAAATTTAGAATGTGATTTTATTGCTAGAAGAGGAATTAATGAATATTTTTATATTCAAGTATCTAAAAGTATCGATGACAAAAAAACGGAAGAGAGAGAATATAAACCTTTTTATGAAATAAAAGAATTGTATCCTAGGTATTTATTTGTATTAGATTTAGTATTACAGCATAATGTTAATGGAATTAATAATGTTAATATTGTTGACTTTATTTATAATAAAGAAGATTTAAAATAGAATCGATTATTTGAAAGGATTAGTTAGATAGTAATTGTATATGCAGACAAGTAAAATGTATGAAAGAATAAATTGGTATAAAAAAGAATATGTTTTTGAAAATTATTCAAGGATTGTTGATGATTTTAAAGATTATGATAAGATTTCTAAAAAGAAAATGTTAGAATCTATTTATAAAGTTTATAGTGATTATCATAATATTATTGATATTTCTACTACTAAAGAATTAAAGTATTTAGAGATGGTACTTAATAATAAAAATATGAATCAATTAAATAGTGAACAGTATGAATGGGAAAGGAATACTCTTACTGAAAAATTTTTATTACAAAGTGACTATGATAGAGTTTTTATACCAGATGAAATTATTGACAATGTAAAAGAAGCTATTACTCATGTAGACTTTAAAATAACAAGAAAAAAAGATTATATAAATGAAATAGCTATTGGCTTTTGTAAGATTTTGGGATTATCTTTATTTGAGAGTTTTTGTTCCTTTGTTTCATCAGCTACAGGTGTAGATGAAAAAATAATAAAGAATCATTTATTTTATAATAAATTATTTCATTATTATGTTATGATTTATACTGATGATTATGATGGATTAGGTAAAGACATTCCTACAGTTTTATATCAAGATTATTATTCTATAAAAGAAGAATTAAAAGAAGAAAGAAATAAACAAGCTATAGTGGGATCTATATCAGTAGATTTAAAAAGATTTAAGACATTATTTTATAATGATTTTGATATTCATAATAAAAAAATAAATAAATTTTTAATAGAATTAAAGAAATTACCATTCTTTTGGTTTTCTTCTTTAGATCTTATTAGAAAGTTTGCAATGTTAAATATAGATAGAGAACCATTAAAAGAATCTTTTAGAAATGTTATAGCGTTAAAAAACTATGATTTAACTGATTTTTTTAAAGTATTAGATGAAGCAATGGATGAGATGCCATCAGGTGCTTTATATGGGTTAACTCCAAACGAAGTAAAATTGGTAAAGAAAGAAACAGAAAAAATACATTTAAATAAAGAAAAGAATTATATTAAACAACAAAATGCTAACTTATCTAAGCAAGATTCTAAATTATTCTATAAAATATATTTTGGATTACTGGATTTTACTAATAAAAAATATAAAATAAAAAATAATTTTAAAATTTATGGTGTTACTAATATTAATCCCTATCAATTACGTGATATTATAGATAAGTTTTGGGAGAATAAGAATAGTATTATACAAGAATTTTGTAGTTTCAATCCTTATAATTTTAATCATAGAGAATTAACTATGGCAAAGGAATTTATTAAAGGTATTAGGGGGATTTTTATTATTTTTAGGTTTGAAAAAGAATATACGGTTTTTATGAGTGATGAAAAAGCTTATATGGTTAAGGGATTATTTGATAATATTGATAAAATTATTTCTTATCAAGATTTACCTATGATTGTGATTACTTCTATTATTCCTTTTAATGATGTTTTAGTTTATGATGGTTTATTATTACAATTTGGGTTTCAAATGGGAAATAACTTTATTAAAGTGGTTGAAGAACAATATTTAAAATCATTTAAATATTATCATTTATAAATAAGATAGTGTGAAAAGTTTTATGGAAAACTAGACATACTAGATGAAAATGATATTGAGACGAAAATCTTAATTCAAAA
>CALVSS010000009.1 GCA_944359095.1 uncultured Bacilli bacterium
TTCGAGTCACCTCAGGGACGCCATTTTTGTGTTAATTCAACTGATTTAGATACTATAAACTAAATCAGTTTTATTTTATAATAGGAAAATTATACTTAAAGTGTTGTCACGAATAAAAGTTCAAAAAGGAATTACATAACCACAAAAACCGAGATAATAATCTCGTATCAATAACATATCTAAAATAAAATTAATCTTCTTTATAAATGTGATGATATCCTCTTTTAGAGCGATAATCTAAAGGAACACATTTATCATACTTACACTTTCCACAGATAATATAAGGTGGAGTAGAAATAGGTAAACCATTCCACTCATCTTCTTGTTCAAATTCTAAAACGGCTTCAATAGGAGCCTCAAATTTATATTTACATTTTGGACAGATGTAATCAACTGTTTTTCCACTAAGCTTAATTGGAAAATTATCAAAATCAAACATAGTTAACCTCCAGTCATTTCTAAAAGATAATTTAACATATATCCACATCTAGGGCAAGTGTAAGGATCTCTATTAAAAGCATTCATAATAGAAAGCCTATATTTAAGAAGAGTTTTTCTAATTGTATACTTTTCTTTATTAATAAGTTTATTAATCTTATCAAAACAACTAGGTTTCTTTCTATAGAAACCATAGTATCTTATAGTCTTAAATTGATAAGGAACAAGATGTCTAATTAAAAGTTTGATAAATTCTAGAGCAGAAATAGTAACTTCATGATAAGATTCATCTTCATGAGCATTATAGGAAAAAGTAACATTTTCACCATCATAATTAATAATTCTATTTTCACTAATGGCAGGTCTACCACAATATCTAGTAACATATTCAACTCCATCTTTTAAAGACTTAAATTTTTTTGGTTCAGCATAGACATATAAACCATTTTTATGATTTAAGAAAAGTTCTTTTTTAAAGTCATTAGAAAAAATATTTTTATCTAATCTTTTACTGAGTAAGTCAAGTAATATTTTTTGAAATCTTTTAGATAAAGCATCATAATCAAAATAATTACATTTACATACCTTATCACCTGATATTTTGAGTTCTGCTATTAAAACATGAATATGAGGATTCCATTTCAAGTCTCTACCAAATGTATGAAGAAAAGCGAAGAAACCTGGAATCCATTTAGTTTTACTTTTATATTCTTTAGTTTTACCATCTTTAGTTTTCTTATAAGATAAATTAAAAATAGAATAAATAGTATCTTTAACAGCCTCAAATAAAATATCAATTCTTTCTTCATATGGATAATAGAAAATAGGTCTTAATTCTTTAGGAATAGTAAAAACAATTTGTCTATGATTACAAGCATAAGCAGTTTCTAAGATGTTTTCAACTCTTTCGTTTTTATATTTGTAACCGCAAGAAGTACAGAGACGAGATTTACAAGTATGTCCAATAAAAACAATATCACCACAGTTAGGACATTGGTATAGGGAACAACCTAAGTTTTTATTATTACAATCAATTACTTTTTTGATTTCAATATAAGCATTAGGTCTATATTTATTTATCTGATCACCATATTTATTAAAGAATTCATCAGAGTAATCTTCTAAGATAGTAGAAATAAGGCCAGTAACTTTAGAAGAATTATAATTTTTATTAAGAGTTCCATCTTTATTAAACATATTCTCATTATAGTCACGATCTAACATGAATTCTATAAATTCTTGTTCAGATATACATGGTTTATCTATTTCAATTATATTATTGTCTCTAGACATACTACATCACTATTATGATGATAGCATTAAATAACATAAAAAAAGGAATTCCGTCAGGAATTCTTATGAAAAATATTTATTTTTCATTTTTCTTGTTTTTTTTATTAATTATCATGGTATAATAAATAGAGGTGAAATTATGCGTATAAAAACTAAAGAAAAATATAATAAAACAGTACTTATAATTTTATTGAGTATGATAATAATATTACTTCCATTATTTATTTATTTTTTAAATAATTATAATAAGTTTATTATTTATGAATTCCAAGGAACTAGCGACAAATTTGCGGTAACTGGTAATGCTACGTTTAGCAAAGAAAAAAATATTTTAAACATTAATGGAATTAAATATTACGGTAAAGATATTTCAATAAAAAAAATAGAAATATCTTTAGTCGCGAACATTGATGGAAAAGAGCAATTAGTATACCGGACAGAAGCAGAAGAAGATACACCTTTTTCATTAATAGATTACTTAAATAAATACTCTTACGTTATATCAGAACAATATGGATATAATGATTATTTTAATGATTACATAATTAAAGAATTTAAACAAATAATGTGCTTAAAAATAGAAATAATAGATGAGAATAATAAGATTATAAAAAAGAATGTTAAACTTAATAGTGAAAGATATTCTAATAATAATTTTTTTTATAAAAAAGCAAACCATATTTAAATTGAAAGCTTATTTTTAAAATGAAGAAAAAGAAAATATGAGAGTAATATTAAACTTAGACACAGGAGAAGATTATATAAATCCAGGAATGTCAGTTGGTATGGGTTTTAGTGAAGAAATGATAGAAATCAATTTATTTTACCATTAACCGCAAAGATTAATGAGGTACTAACAAATCAGAAACTAAATGAATTAATGGAAAACATTTTAGAGGAGAACATAGCTTATCGTCAACACAATCCTAAAGAATCTATGTATCAAGAATCGATAGATTGTATCCAATATTTACAAAAATCAGGAAAAGACCTATTATCACAAATAACAGAAGTGAGATTAAAACTAAATAAAAAAGCGATAGAATGGCTAAAGAATAGTAAACCATTACAAGAGTTGCCAATACTATTGCAAATGCAAGATTTACCTATAAATAATATAGAGTTTAATCAATTGATGAAAAGTTATAATAATAGTCAAAATTTAAAATTAATGATTGAAGGTAATAAAAAGAAAATTACGGTAGAGGAATATAAAAAAACAGTACTTGTAATTAATGAAATGGTATCAAAAATAAAAAAGCAAAATTTAAGTCCTTTAGAGCAAATAATGTATGCCTACGATATCGTTAGAGATAGAGTCTATTTGGAAGAAAAAGAAGGAGAAGGTTATGAAACATCTAGAGATTTAACCTCTGTTTTATTAGGAGATAAAATTGTATGCGTCGGCTATGCTAATATTTTGGATAAAATATTAAAATGTCTTAATATTCGTTCTCAAATGGTTCATTTATCAAATCAAGAAACAGGAATTGGTCATATGCGAGATGTAGTCTATGTAAATGATGCCAAATACGAGATAAAAGCAATCTATTTTTTAGATCCAACATGGGATAGTAAGAGAGATAACGAAGATATAGATTTTATAAATGACTATACATATTTTTGTCGAACTAAAGAAGAAATGGATGCTTTGACTAAAAGACAGGAAAGGACATATGAATATCGCAGTTTTGGACATTTTAATAAAGATACTAAGAAAAAAGTATTAAAAATTGCAAATGGAAAAGAACCTAGGATAATTCCTGGGGCAATTGTTAATTCTTTAAATAATATTTCAAAATTAATTGACAAAAAAGATTTGATTGACATATATACTCAGTATAACGCCCAAGATTTCGAAAAGTATTCATACGTTCAAGTAAATATAGATAAATTAAATATAAAAGAACTTCTTAATAAAATAGACGAGTATACAACTATTTTCTGTAAAACCCCCTTTAACTGCTGAAACTTTATTTAGATTATTAATGAATGTTAGAAAAGTAGAAAGCAATGATAACCCCGAAAAATATCCATTCACAATGGAAGCAATCGAAAAAGCTGTGGTAAAGTCTTCATACGAAGAACTTTGGGAAAATATTAACCCTATAGATATTAAATTAAATAGAAAATTGTCATATGATGACTTTAAAGAAATTTCAGAACAAGAAGGATATGAAGAAATGATAGAGAAAGAAAATAAGTCAAAACAAAAAGTATATAAAAAGAATAAATAATATATAAATACTAAGAAAAATACAAAAAATAAGTAGAGAAGGTGTAATAATGAATTTAGAAAAAGACCAATATATTATTGTAGAAATTATCCCAACCCATTCCAAAGCTAGTAAGGGTACAATTGCTCAAATATCAGCATTAAAATTAGATGGTTTAAAATTACTAGATCGTTTTGATTACCGCCTAAAAGATGAATTAATTGAAAATAAAGATTTGCGTGATTTAATTCAATATGATAAACAGTCTTTTACTTATATTGATAATCCATATTTCATTTTAGAAAAGTTTAAATCCTGGGTGCAAGACTTACCATTATTAATTATTGAAGATAGTTATACACTAGATTATTTAAAAGAGTTAAATAATAAGAAAGAATTAATTTATCCATATTTAAACATGAAACATTCTTATGATGTATTTAATAAAATTATAAAAAAATATCATCTAGAACCAAGTAATCATTTAGTAGATTTATTATATGAAGCAATCATCTATGAAAGTAATAATAAAGAAAAGAAGGAATCATAAAAAATTCCTTCTTTCTTTTTAAGCTATTTTAGTAATAGAAACAGCAGCTGAATATAAATCATTTGGAACAAGACTAATATCAAGTCCAGAAGTGTTAATAAGACGATAGCTAGAACCTGCAGTAGCTTCAAAAATGGCGTTACCATTAATAGTACCTGTATCACAAGAAGTAAGTTTATTATGAGTAGAAGAATGAGCTATTAAAGCATCTGTAGGCCAATATTGATGAAGTTCAATACCAAGTGCTCTAGGTTCACAATCAACAGCTTTATCGTTATGTCTTGCATTAATCCACCAGTGAATAATATAAATACCTTTTTCAGGAATATAGAAGTCACCAGTACCTGGATTATATGATATTTTTTTAGATATATTTGTAGTTTGGAATAATACTGGTTGTTGGTCTTTTACGGTAGAATTTGTTTCATCGTGTACCATAGCATAACTATCTAAGACAGGTGCTGCATCTCCAGCAGGTCCCGTAGGCCCAGTTGCTCCAGTAGCCCCAGTAGGACCAATGTTACCTTGAGGACCCGTAGGTCCAGTTACACCAGTAGCCCCAGTAGGACCAACATTACCTTGAGGACCCGTAGGTCCAGTTACACCAGTAGCCCCAGTAGGACCAATGTTACCTTGAGGACCCGTAGGTCCAGTTGCTCCAGTAGGACCAACATTACCTTGAGGACCAGTAGGCCCGGTTACGCCAGTAGCGCCAGTTGGGCCGGTAGGACCAGTAGGACCTTGAATTCCAGTATCACCAGTTCTCCCTTGAGGACCAGTGGCACCTGTTTCACCACAGCAACCAGCAGGACCAGTAGGACCAGTTGGACCCGTAGGACCTTGTCGACCATTTTTACATAAGCATTCAATAACACGACATAAACAGTCATCATTACAGTTTTCAGTGCAGTCTTCTGAAGTATCTACTACTTCATCTAAATTATCATTATTATTCATAATTACCTCCTTTCAACATATCATATGAAAAATTAAAAAAAGGTAATGAGCTAATAACTAAGTAATAATAATATTTATAAAAAAATATTTTTCAATAATTATATATATAATAAAAATCTCTATTTTTCATAAGGCAAATTATTACATAAAAAAGTATCTGCATATTTTTTATATTCTTTTAACTCTTCTTTATTAGTAATCGTCCAAACAAAAATTGGTATTTTTTTACGATATTTTTGAATCCTTTTTTTCTTAATTATTTTTTTATTACATGCTAAAAAATCAGGATGACAATACTCAATTAAAAAGAAAGAACTAAGTAGATAACTATAAAATTTAGAAGGAGGATAATCTGTAATTAATAGACCAACGGATTTTTTTGCTTTCTTTTTTAAATATTTTACAATACTTGGCTGAAAAGATTTTAAAACTACTTCACCTTGATAATGTTTCAAACTATCAAGAACCTTATCACAAAGTTCTTTATAATTAATATCTTTTTTTAATTCAATATCTAAAAGAACTTTACCTTGAACTAAATTTAAGACTTCCTCTAATGTAGGAATTTTTTCTTTGGTAGATAATAAAAAATATTTTTTTAATTCTTGATAAGAAATATCACTAACATATTGATCAACCCCACACATTCTTTTCAAATTAATATCGTGAAACACAACTAACTGATGGTCCTTAGTAAACTGAACATCTAATTCTATAGGAATATTGAAATTTATTGCTTTTTGAAAGGAAAGGATAGAGTTTTCTGGTATATTTTTATTATTAAAAATTCCCCTGTGAGCAATCTTTAAATTTGTAATAGTCATAAAACACCTCCAATATAGTATATCAGACAATATTTTCCTTTTATAATATATTTTATGATAAAATATAAAAAGAGGGTGATAAAATGCCAAAAATTAAAATAATAGAAGATGATATATCCTTAGCTAAAGAATTAAAAGAATTATTAGAAAATGCTGGATATATAGCTATCGAAACGAAAGACTTTTCTAATATTTATGAAGAAATACAAAAAGAAGAACCTAACCTTATATTATTAGATATTAACCTACCTAAAATTAGTGGAGAAGTTCTTTTAGAAAAAATAAGAAAAGAAAGTAATATTCCTATTATTATGGTAACAAGTAGAAATAATGAATTAGACGAAGTCTTATCTATGTCTTATGGAGCCGATGACTATATAACAAAACCATATAATCCAACAATATTATTATTAAGAATTAAAGCAGTATTAAAAAGAACAGATAGAAAACTCGATAAAATAGCATACCGAGAATTAGAAATCATACCAGAAAAGGGTAGTCTAAGGAGAAATAAAGAAGAAATTATATTAACCAAAAATGAAATGATTATTTTCTTATATTTATTCCAAAATCAAGAAAAAATTGTAACAAGAGATGAATTAATGACAGATTTATGGAATAATAACGAATATATTAATGATAATGCATTAACAGTAAATATTTCCAGATTAAGAAAGAAGTTAAAAGAAATTGGTTATGATGATGCCATAGAAACAAGAAAGGGACAAGGGTATATATTACATGAATAAAAAAGAGTATCTAAAAGATAAATGGTTAACAATCTTAATCATCTTAGTAAATTACTTTATTATTTTACTAATATTATTTGCCTTTAAAATAAATGTACAAGCAACACTTGCTATTTCAGGATTATATTTAATCGGTTTTATGTTCATATTATTAATAGAATATCTAAATAAAAGAACTTTTTATCAAGATTTTAAAAAGAAATTAGATAGTCTAGATCAAAAATATTTAATAGTAGAAATGCTTCAAGAACCCAATTTTCTAGAAGCTAAAATTTTAATAGAGTCACTCTATGAAATCGATAAGTCTATGATGGAAAAAATAAGCGAATATAAGAATAAAACTCAGGAGTTTAAAGAGTATGTAGAATTATGGATTCATGAAGTTAAATTACCAGTATCTTCTCTTACTTTAATTACTCATAATCATAAAACTGATGATGCCAAAAAAATATTAGAGCAAATTCATAGATTAGATAATTATTTAGAACAAATACTTTATTATGTACGAAGTGAAAATGCTGAAAAAGACTATTTAATAACAAAAGTAGCACTATCTAAAGTAATCAGTAATGTAGCTTTAAAAAATAAAGATATTTTATTAGAAAAAAATATTGATTTTATTGTAAGTGATGTAAATATAGAAGTAATGACAGATTCTAAATGGTTAGAATTTATGATCAATCAAATTATAGATAATAGTATTAAATATAGTAAAGGTAAAAATTCTTTTATCAAAATTGTTGCGAAAGAAGAAAAAAACAGAGTAGATTTAGCAATTTATGATAATGGAATAGGAATAAAAGAAGAAGAGTTACCAAGAGTATTTGAAAAAACCTATACTGGATCTAATGGTAGAAATAATAAAAATTCAACAGGAATGGGATTGTATCTAGTTAAAAAATTATGTACTAAACTAGGACATAAAGTAAATATTAAATCTAAAAATAACGAATTTACTTGTGTAATCATTAGTTTTTCAAAAGATAATTATTATCAAGTATTAAATAAATAGCCTTATAGTTCATAAGGCTTTATTCAATGTTACAAAATTGTAATATACTGTAAGATTAAACAAACGACAAACAACCTATTATTTACTATAATGAATGCAAGAAAGGAGAAAGAGCTATGTCTCAAATATTAAAAATAGACAACATTGAAAAATATTATGGAACGAAATCTAATCTAACAAAAGCGATTGATGGAATTTCTTTAGAAGTAGAAAAAGGGGAATTTGTCGCTATTATGGGAGCAAGTGGTTCTGGTAAAACAACACTTTTAAATTGTATTTCTACAATTGATAAAGTAACATCTGGTCATATTTATATTGAACAAGAAGATATTACAAAATTAAAAGGAAGTAAATTAAATAAATATAGAAGTCATGAACTAGGTTTTATATTCCAAGACTTTAATTTATTAGATACTTTAACTGCTTATGAAAATATAGCATTAGCTTTATCTATTCAAAATAAAAAAGTAAAAGAAATTTCCGAAAGAGTAAAAGAAGTTGCTAAAAAATTGGATATTGAAGAGGTATTGGAAAAATATCCATATCAAATGAGTGGAGGGCAAAAGCAACGAGTAGCATCCGCACGTGCTATTATTACTAATCCTAAATTAGTTTTAGCAGATGAACCAACTGGAGCTTTGGATTCTAAATCATCAAAAATGTTATTAGAAAGTTTAAATTATTTAAATCAAGAATTTAAAACTACCATCCTAATGGTTACGCATGATGCCTTTACTGCTAGTTATGCAACTCGTGTTATCTTTATTAAAGATGGAAAAGTTTTTAATGAAATAAGAAAAGGCAATAATAGTAGAAAAGAATTCTTTGATAAGATAATTGATGTAGTAACGTTACTTGGAGGGGATTTAAATGATGCTTTATAAATTATCCCTAAAAAATATTAAAAAAAGTATCAAAGACTATACCATTTATTTCTTTACCTTAATACTAGGAGTTGCTATATTCTATGTATTTAATTCTATAGAAAGTCAAACAGTTTTACTACAAGTAAAAGAATCTACCTATCAAATTATAGAATTTATGAATCAAGCCTTATCAGGAGTCAGCGTATTTGTCTCTTTTATATTAGGTTTCTTAATTATCTACGCATCACGTTTTCTAATAAAAAGAAGAAATAAAGAATTTGCTATTTATATGACTTTAGGAATGAGTAAGAGAAAAATATCGACAATATTATTTATAGAAACGATGATTATTGGTATGATTTCTTTAGTTTTTGGGCTAGCCTTAGGAGTACTACTTTCTCAATTAATGAGCCTATTAGTTGCAAATATGTTTGAAGCAGATATGACGAACTTTGCTTTTATTTTTTCTGAATCTGCTTTAATAAAAACTATGATTTATTTTGGTATTATGTATTTCTTAGTCATGATTTTTAATACAATTCAAGTAAATCGTTGTAAATTAATCGATCTTATTAATTCAAAAAAAATGTCAGAAACAGTAAAAATCAAAAATCCAATTATTTGTATCTTAATATTTATAATAGCAATCACTATATTAAGTTATTGTTATTATAGAGTAACTGTTCCAGACGGAAGTAATGCTTTAAGTGTCAATGAACTAGGTATTATAATAGGATTAGGATCTCTTTCAACTTTCTTACTATTTTGGTCTTTATCAGGATTAGTGTTAAAGATAGTTCAAAGCATTCATAAAATTTATTATAGAGGATTAAATAGTTTTATCCTACGTCAAATAAGTAGTAAAATAAATACAACAGTATTTTCTATGAGCATTATTTGCTTAATGTTATTCATTACTATTTGTGTATTATCAAGTTCACTCTCTATTAAAAACTCAATGACAGCTAATTTAAAAGAATTAGCACCTGTAGATATTGAATTAATGAAAAAAAGAAATATTCCTAAAGAACTTCAGATAGAATATGGATATACAGATAATCAAATAGCATCTTCTTATGACACTATTTCAGAATCTTTAAAACAATTAGGAATTGATGAAGATAAATATTTAAAAGATCAAACAACACTTCATCTTTATGTAGATGATACAGTAACCTATGCAACAAGTATGGGTTCTAAAATAGAAAAAATGAAAAAATTGTATCCATATCTAGATTATCAATCACCTGAAATTATAGTAAAACTAAGTGAATATAATAAAGTAGCAAAAATGTTTCATAATAAGACCTATTCATTAAAAGAAAATGAATATATGATTATTGGAGATTTTGAATCAATGATAAAGTTAAGAAATGAAGCCTTAAAATCTTCTACAAAGCTTACGATATTTGGGAAAACTTTAACCCCAAAATATTCTAATGTAAAAAATGGCTTTATTGAAATGTCTAGTAACCATATTACCGATGGAATTATTGTAGTACCAGATAGCGTAATTCAGTTAGATGCCAATTCTCCACAATTAGAAAGAGAATATATGATAGCAAACTATAAAGCAAATGATGAAAAAACAAAAGAGCAAATTGAAAAAGTATTTACAGATCCATCTTATAATATTACAAATGCTGATGTAATGTTAGAAGGAACATCTAAAATTGCTATCTATGATGCAAGTGTAGGGCTAGGAGCATGTATTACTTTTATTGGATTATATATAGGAATTATATTTTTAATTTCTAGTGCCGCTATTCTTGCTTTAAAAGAATTATCTGATAGTACTGATAATATTAATAGATATCAAACGTTAAGAAGAATAGGGGCAACGGATAAACAATTAAATAAAGCATTATTTAAGCAAATAGCTATATTTTTTGCTTTCCCATTAATAATTGCTATTATTCATTCAATTTTTGGAATTAAATTTTGCTTATATTTACTTGAAACATTCGGAGAAGAAGAAATGTTAGCCAGTGTTTTCATGACAATGATATTTTTGATATTAATCTATGGAGGATATTTTATAATTACTTTTTATTGTAGTAAAAATATTATAAAAGAAAAAAGAATATGATAGTAACAATAAATTTAGAAAAAATAATCTATAATCCAATAGTTATGCTTTCGCCATTAATTATTTTAGCTATACTAAAAAGCAAAAGAAACTTGACAATTAGCAACTAAGAATAGGTAGAAAAAAGAAAGAAAAAAGTGTATACTGTTATCAGTTGCAAAGAAGAAAGAATTAGGGAAAATATATGAAAAGAATAAAAAAATATAAACAAGACATTTTATTAATAATAGTATTTAGTATCCTCTATCTAGGAATAGTTTTACTTTTAACTCATGGAAAATACGTTTTTGCATCAAAAACCGATTTTGCAATGCAACACTATATATTTCCAGAATATTTTAGAAATTTATTTTATAAAACCAAAGATTTATTTCCAGATTTTGCTTTAAATCTAGGTGGGGGACAAAATATATATAATTTTTCATATTATGGACTATTAAATCCCATTATATTAATTTCTTATTTATTTCCAATGATCCCTATGTTTTACTATTTAATAGGGGCAAGCTTTATTATTGTAGTATCATCTACCTATTTATTTTATAGATTTTTAAAATCCCACAATTTTAAAACTTCAACAAGTATAATAGTATCTTTATTATTTTTATTTGCGAGCCCCATAATATATCATGCAAAAAGACATATTATGTTTATAAATTACTTTCCATTTTTACTTTTAGCTTTATTTGGAGTAGATAGAGTAATCAATAAAAAGGACTCTTCACTATTAGTAATATCGATAGCATTAATGATTTTTACAAGCTTTTACTATAGTGTAGCAGGAATTGTAGTAATTTTAATTTATGCTTTCTATAGATATCTACAAAAAGGAGAAAAACAAGAAATTATAGAATTTATAAAAAAGTTTTTTCCTCCAATTTTAATAGCCGTTTTAATTAGTGCCATACTATGGTTACCAACAGCTTATACTTTACTAATGGGTAGAGGAGAATCCATTAAAAAAATAGAAATATGGATGCTTTTGATACCTAATTTAAAAGTATTATATCGATCATATGGCCCAGGAATTACTTTATTAGAATTTATTATATTAGGTGTAATAGCAATAGATAAAGACAGTAATAAAAAAATAAGATATTTAGCATTAACAATTTTAATTATTTTAATATTTCCAATATTTAATTATATATTAAATGGAACACTATACGTAAACTCTAAATCATTAATTCCATTCTTACCATTAATTTTATACGTAATAGCAGTATCCTTAGAAACTGTTTTAAAGCATTATAAAAAATTAAAAATATATCTTGTTCTATCTACGTGTATTATTACTATAATTGCTAGTTTTACAGATCCATTAATTACAATATCAGAAGTAAAAAGTAAAGATACTAAAAACTATAAAGACTTAGTAGATGAAATAACTAAAAAAGATCCTACTTTTTATCGTATTGGTAACGAAACAAAAACATCATCAGCATTAAATAAAGTATTTACTTTAAAAGAATATAAAAGTTCTGTTTATTCTTCAACAGAAAATAGAAATTACCAAGAATGGCTATATAAAAAGCAAAAAAATAATCAAATTTATAGAAATAATATGATGTTAAGTTTATTTGGTAATATATTATCAGAAGCCCTAATGAGTGAAAAATATACTATAACAACAGATAAAAGAAAAGAAGGATACAAGCTAATCAATAAGAAGGGTAATCTTTATCTATATAAAAATGAGCTAGCTTTACCTATAATTTATACAACGAAAAATGATATAACTGAAGATGAGTATAATCAATTAGAATATCCAGAAAATGTAATTGCAACCTATACAAAGAAAGTTCCAGATAAAAATTTATTTACAAAAGTAAAATTTAACTTACAAAGTACTAAGAATTTAACAGTAACCAAAACTGAAAATGTTTTAAAAATACGAGCAAATAACAATGCTTCTATGACACTATTACCTAGTGAAGATTTAAAAGATAAGATTCTATTTATTACGTTTAAAAATAAATTTAATAGAGGGTGTCACGGAGGAAAAGATGATCAAACAATAACAATCAATAACATCACTAATAAACTAACTTGTAGAGATTGGAAATATCATAATCAAAACTATGTATTTCACTATGTATTAACATCTCCAGAAAAGCTAGTAATCACATTTTCAAAAGCCTACTATAAACTTGGTAATATAAAAGTATTAGCTTTTCCTAAAGAAGAATTAGAAAAAGAAAAAGAGAGTATGATCCCTGCATCAATTGAAAAGATAAATCAAGATAAGATTAAAGCTAAGGTAACAGTGGATGAAAAAAGAACTGTAAATATTGCTATCCCATATGATAAAGGCTTTAAAATTACGGTGGATGGTAAAAAAATAACTTATAAAGAAAGTATTCAAAATACAATTACTTTTAAAATGGATAAAGGAACCCATCAAATTGCAATATCGTATGAAGCCCCATGGAAAAAACTAGGAATAATCATTTCTATGATAGGAATCTTAATTTTCATTTATCAAATAAGAAAATAAAGAAGTTGCAACAAATAGCAACTTCTTTTTGCAACTACATTTTACCAAAGAACAACCAAAAATTGCTAGAAGAAACTAATGATTTTAGATATAGTATCACTAGAAATATAACAAAACTGTAAGGTTAAAATTCAATTATTTTTGTTATACTCAAAATAGGAAAGAGATGTGATAAAGTGTCAGGATTTCATTATTTAGGATTAAAAATAACTATATTATTATTAATTGTATTAGTACCTTGTATCTTAATAGGTGGAACCATTACCCTATGTTCTTTTGTAAAAGAGAAAATTAGTGAGGTAAAAGATGAAATGAAGTATAAGACAAGACTAAAAAGAAAAAGAACTAGAGAAAATAAATAATATCAACGCATCGTTTGTTGCAAAAAGAAAATAGATAGGTCATAATGTTATTGGAGGTAATGTTATGAATTATGAAAAAATAGGAAACTTAATCAAGAAAAAGAGAATAGAAAAAAATTTAACACAACAAGATTTAGCAGACAAATTACACGTAACAAATCGAGCAATATCAAAATGGGAAAGAGGAGTAGGGGCTCCCGATATTTCTTTTTTAAAAGAATTAAGTAACATATTAGGGATTAGTGAACGAGAATTATTAACTGGAGATGAGAATAAAAGTTTAAATAAAATTTCAAAGCTAATGATATTAGTATGCAGTATCATTGCTATCACAGTATTGACTTTATGCATTATTATTTCTAGAATAAGATTATTTTATCTGTTCTTAGGAGGATTTTCTATTTTAATTGCTTACATAATTTTTATAATTTATGAAAAAGAAGAAAAGAAAATACAAACAGTAACTTACATACTTTTAGTAGCATATTTTATTTTTCTATTAAGTACAATATTTTACACTAAATTATTTTGTGGAAACACTTTTCCTGAAAAAACTTTAATTTATAATATAAAACCCTTTTCATCCATAATAGAAGCAATTTACTTAGTATTATCTAAAACTCAAAACTTCACTTATTTCATAAATTATGTTATTTTAGATTTTATTCTTTTTTTACCACTAAGTTTATTGTTACCAATTTTATTTCCTAAAAAAATAACAACCAGAAATTTTATCATAATATGTTTATTAATTTCTCTTATAAAGGAACTATTACAATTAATATTTAATACGGGAATATTTGATGTTGATGATATAATTTTAAATGTATTTGGTGCCTATTTATTTTTTCTAGTTTTTAAAAGAATAAAAAGATAAATAAGAGCCTCTTGCTTTTTCTTAAAATATAAGTATAATAAGTAAATAAAAGAGGTGGAAGTATGAGAAATTATATTCGTTATATCGTAATACTAATTTTGATTATTGCTTTTGGTTTATTATTAATATCTGTAATTAATAAATTTACTGAAAAAGATGTAACAAAAGTAAATAATAAAAACGTTCAAACAGTAGAAAAAGATGATGAGAAAGATGAAAATGAAAATGTTACATTAGATGTAAATGGTAATGAAGAGAAAGAAAATATTACCATTGATAACAACCAAGAAGAACAAGCAACAACTACAACAGACAATATTAGTAATGTAGATGTGCCAAATACCAAATCAGATAGCAACATTTTATTTACAGTACTTGGGTTTACAATTATTTTAGGCGGACTAAGTTATATAAGAAAGCATCAATCAAATTAAGGCACTTGTGCCTTTTTCTTTTGCTTATAACTTTAAACAAGAGTAAAAGTGTGATACACTAAAAAGGATGAATTATAATTAAGGAGAATAATTATGGATTTTAAAGGAATTATACGTGTATTAACAAACACAAAAAAAACAATCGCTACAATGGAATCTTGTACCGGTGGTGGAGTAGTAAATGAAATTACAAATTGTGAAGGATCAAGTGAAGTATTAAAATTTAGTGCTGTAACTTATTCCAATGAATATAAAGTAAAGATGGGTGTATCAAAGAAAATTATAGATAAATATACAGTTTATAGTATGGAAACAGCAGACGATATGAGTAAGCAAATATCAAACTTTGCTAATAGTGACTATGGAATTGGTATCACAGGACAATTAAATAGACCAGATCCTGCCAATCCTTCTAGCCAAAATAATATTGTCTATATAAGTATTTATGATAAAGAAAATAACAAGTATTATAGAGAGAAAATGACAATAAAAAAAGAAATTAGGAGAAAGAGTAAAGATTGCATAATTCAAAAAGTAATAGAAATGTTAAATATAATTTTAAAAATATCCTAAAATGAGAAAGGAAAAGTATGGAGCAATATGGTTTTAAAGCATTAAATGAACAAATGATGAATCAATATGGAAATAAATTTGAAGAACATACAACCTATTCTATACCTAATAATATAGAATTAACAAAAGGACCGATGGGAACAGGCTGGCACTTCACTCCATATTTAGAGGATACCTTAAGATATGTCGATGGAATGACAAAAAACATAAAGATTGTAAAAGTTATCGCTAGAAAAGAAATTATAACCTTTGACGATGAATATAATGGATATTATGATATTAGTGCTACAAGAGAAATTACTATAGATCATATTTTTACTAGAGAAGAAATTATAAATTATATGCTACATCGACCAATTCCTGCCATGATCCGTTTTATTAGTGGATATAAATTAAAAGAAGAAGAAATTGCTCTAATAAAAGAAAGTTTTCATCATAATTTAAATATTTCTTTAGCAATAGAATATTATCAAAAAGATAACAAAGAAGTATATAACAAAATATATCAATTAAAAAGATAAAAAAAGAGCATACTAATACTGGTGATAACATGAAAATAAGATTAGGATATGCCTGTATTAGTGAAACACAAGATTTTAATTATAAAACTTGTACATATCAAAGATATCAAGAACAGGGAAAACAAAAATTAGAAGAAATCTTTTTTTTCTAATCTTTTTTGTTTAAGAGAACAACTTATTTATAATAATAAAAATAATATTCATTTTTTTAGAATTACATCAAACTTAATACCATTAGCAACAAAAAAAGAAATAAAAATTGACTATTATACTCCATATAAAAACCAATATAAAAAAATAATAGAAGAAATCAATAAAAATAAGATGCGAGTAGATTTTCATCCTAGTGAATACTGTGTTTTAAACAGTACCAAAAAAGAAGTAATAGAACAAAGTATAGAAATATTAAAATACCATTATAATTTACTTAATTATTTAAAAATAGAAGATAAATTACTTGTATTACATATTGGAAGTAAAGAGTTTGGAAAAGAAAATTCTCTTACTCGTTTTATTCATAACTTTAAGAAATTACCAAAAAATATTCAAAAGGTAATTGCCATAGAAAATGACGATAAATCATTTAACGTTGAAGATTGCCTAAAACTATCAAAACAAATAGATATACCAGTAATATTAGATTATCATCATCATATCTGTAATCCCTCAACTTCTCCTCTAAAAGACTTATTACCACAAATATTAAAAACTTGGAAGAAAACCCCAAAAATGCATTTTTCATCACCCAAAGGTAAACAAAAAAAGGATTTTAGATCACATAATGATTATATTGATGTAGATGAATTTATAAAATTTATTAATATATTAAAAAACTATAATCAAGACATCGATATAATGTTAGAAGCTAAAAAGAAAGAAGATGCTTTATTTCAACTAGTTAGAAAATTAAAATATAAAACTAATCTAAAGTTTATAGATGAAACGACATTTATAATATAAAAACTTCTTAAAAATAATAGTAAATTAGTGTCAAATATAGAAAGTTCTAAAGAAAGTAGCTTTCTTTTTATGTTATCATTAAACTGGTGATAGTATGAATAGGAAGAATATGCTAGATGATTTTGGAACAGAAGACACATATAAGTTATATAGAACGATATATGAAATTATTCATCCAACAATATCTAAAAAAAATATATCAAATTATAAAATAATATTACAAGAGGATTTAATTCCACTAAGAATATTTTATCCTAAAAAAATTTCTAAATTAGAAAAAGCAGTTATTTATATCCCAGGTAAATCTTGGATAGTAAATGGTATAAAAAATTATTCAGAAGTAGCAATAGAATTATCTAAAAAACTAGATTCTATTATTATAGCTTTTGATTATGAATTAGAAACAAATAAATATATGAAAACAGTAAATCAATGCTATGAAACACTAAAATATTTAATTGAAGGATTAAATAGGGTAGGAATTGAAAAAGAAGCAATTACAGTAATAGGTGATTCTACAGGTGCTAGTATATTAGCTAACGTTTGTATGAAAGAAGAACAAGTAATTCCTAAATTAATTTTACTTTATCCAGCCTTAAATTTAATGTTTGAAGAAAAAGAAAAATATCCATCATTACAGCAAAATAATAAACTAGATTTATTAACGCTAAATCATTTATTAATATTTAATAAAAATTATTTAAATAAGGATTATAAGTCCCCATTAAAAGCCAAAAATTATGATAAATGGCCAAATACTTTAATTATAACTAGTGACTTAGATCCCGTACGAGATGAAGGAATAGAGTTAGCTAACAATTTAAAAAAAGTAAATAAAAAATCAAAAGGTATAAACATAACTTTTGCATCTCATGGTTTTTTAAATAGTAAAGATGAAGAAACCAAAGAAGAAGCAATGATGGAAATAAAAAAGTTTATATCTAAAAAATAGTATGTTATACTGAGATAGTGTGAAAAGTTTTATGGAAAACTAGACATACTAGATGAAAATGATATTGAGACGAAAATCTTAATTCAAA
>CALVSS010000010.1 GCA_944359095.1 uncultured Bacilli bacterium
TTAAATCTCTTTAATATATCTGGTATGGCTGTTATTTCATTTGTTTTATCATCTATTTGCTCGCTTGCTAAACAAATACCATATTTATTTGAATAAGCATTTAAAACATTTAATGGTTTTGCTTTATCATTATAACCAGTTTCATTTCTAGAGCTTCCTCTATTAACTCTTCCATCTAAATTAATAATATCATTATCTGTAGAAGATAAAGATATTGTTAATAAAAACTCAGTAAATATTGCTTCTAATTCTTTAGAGTCTATTATGGCAAAGACTCTTTCATAAGTCTTTGTACAAGGAATCCCTCCTGTCATTAGTAAAAATTCCCTTAGCCACTTGTAATGTTCTTCCACAAAATCATGAACATCTTCCCAATCATTTGCATTAAATAAAACTGCTAGAATTGTACAAATAATAATATCCCAAATTTTAAATTTTGTTTTTTTCTTAATTCTACTATCAGTTAGTGTTTTTAGTTTTTCTTTTAATCTTTTCATTGCTGCTTTATCAACATCTTCTATTTTTGTAATTCCTAATTGTTTTTTTATATAATTAACTTCTCTAATACTTAATTCAAATCTTTTTTTACTTGGTTTTGCCATTTTTCATCCCTCTTTATATTAGAGTACCACAAATTAACTCAAAATCAAATTTCTAATAAAAAAATAGCAGAGATTCCTTTTAGTATAAGACTTTATCTGCTATTTATATTTTATTTCATGTTTTTATCCTGTGTTTTTTTTGCTAATTGTTTTTTTAGTGTTGTCTTAAATAAAATTGTAGGGTATAATATAAGGCGTTGGAGGGATATTATGGCAAAAAAAGAAATAGAAAAAAAAGAAACTAAAAAAGAAACTAAGAAAAATGTTCATGAAGTAGTTATTAAAATAGATGGTGAAGCTTGGACAAAGGCTCTTGATCAAGCTTTCTTAAAGAAACAAAAGACTGCTAAAGTGGATGGATTTAGAAAAGGAAAAGTACCAAGAGACATTTATGAGAAACATTTTGGTAAAGAATCTTTATTTATTGATGCAGCTGATAGTGTTTTACAAGATGCTTATACTAAAGCAATGGAAGAATCTAAATTAATTCCTGTTGTTCAACCTTCTGTTGATTTAAAAAGCTTAGATGAAAATGGTGTTGAATTTACTTTTAAAATTATTACTAAGCCTGAAGTTAAAGTAAAAAAATATAAGGGTTTAAATATTCAACCGGAAAAAGTTGAAGTAACAGATGAAGAAGTTGAACATGAACTTGGTCATTTATTAGAAAGATATACAGAACTTGTTACTAAGGAAGATGGTACTGTTGAAGAGGGTAATACTGCTGTTATTGACTTTGAAGGATTTAAAGATGGTAAGGCTTTCGATGGTGGAAAAGGTGAAAATTATTCTTTAGAAATTGGTTCTCATACATTTATTCCAGGATTTGAAGAACAATTAGTAGGTATGAAGAGCGGAGAAGAAAAAGAAATTGAAGTTACTTTCCCTGAAGATTATGCTGCTAAAGATTTAGCTGGAGCAAAAGTTACTTTTAAAGTTAAAGTTCATGAAATTAAAGAAAAGCAAAAGAGAGAATTAGATGAAGATTTCTTTGAAGATTTAGGTATGGATGGTGTTAATTCTGAAGAGTCTTTAAAAGAAGAAATTAAAAATAGTATTCGTGCTCAAAAGGAAATGGATGCTGAAAACAAATATATTGATCGTATTTTAGAAGAAGTATCAAAGAATGTTGAAGTTGATATTCCTGAAGAAATGGTTGATGAAGAAGTTAATCGTTTAATGAAACGTTTTGAAGAGCAAATGAGAATGCAAGGTATTTCTTTAGATTTATATTATCAATTTACTAGATCAACTGAGGCTGACTTAAAGAGTCAATTAGAGAAAGAAGCTTATTCTAATGTACTTTATCGTTTAATGTTAGAAGAAATTATGAACTTAGAAAAGATTGAAGTTTCTGTAGAAGAAGCTGATAAAGAAGCTGAAGAATTAGCAAAGAAATATAATCTTGAAAAAGAAGAGTTTTTAAAACAATTTGGTGGAATTGATATGGTTCAATATGACTTAGAAATGAGAAAAGCTATTGAATTATTGAAAGAAGCTAATAAGTAGTTATAAAGTAGTACGTGGTACTACTTTTTTTTGGCAATTTTTGAAAATTTACTTTAATTTATTGATGTAAAAAAAGTTTTATTATATAATAGTAAGCAGTATTTAAAATTTGGAGGTGGACTATCGATGAAAGATAAAAAACTAGCAGTTTTAGTTTTGAATGACGTGGTAGTCTTTCCTAATAATGAAGTTAGAATTGAATATGATGATTCTTTTGAAAAAGCAAGTATAGATTATGCGGATAGTTCAGATGAAAAATATTTGGTTATTGTCAATCCAATAGATTCCAATTATATTGAAGATGTAACTTCTTTACCTAGTTATGGAATTTTGGGACAAATTAAATTAAAATTAATGGTTCCTAATGGAAAAACTAGGGTTGTTATTCAGGGAATTCGTAGGGTAGAAGTACATAATTATTTTTATCATGATGATTTTTATCAGGCAGATGTTAAAGAAATACCTCATTTGGTAGATAGTAATGATAAAAGCTACTATAATTTATTAATGAAGTCTTTAAATAAATATATTGAGAAGGCTCCTTATATGAGTAATGCGGTGATTAGTCAATTAGATACTGTGGAGACTTTGGATGAATTATGTGATTTAATTGGCTCTTTTTTACCAGTTAGTTATGCTCAGAAAAAGAAGTATGTGCTTACTATTTCTCCTATTGATCGTGCTCATATGATTATTGAGGATATACATGAAGAATTAAAATTTTTAGAACTTGAAAGAAAGATTGAAAATGAAGTAGAGCAGGAGATTGAAGAAAGTCAAAAAGAGTATTTTTTACGAGAGAAACTTTATGCTATTAAGAGAGAACTTGGGGATATTAATAGTAAAGATGATGAGGTTGAGAAGTTAAAGAAAAAACTTTCAAAGTTAAAATGTAATTATAAAGTTAAGGAAAAAATTAATAGTGAAATTTCACGATATGAAGCTATTAGTAGTCATTCTCCTGAGTTGGGAATGATTCGAGATTATTTGGATTGGATGCTTCATCTTCCTTGGAATGTTTATACAAAGGATACGAAAGATTTAGCTAAGGTAGAAGCTATATTAAATTCTAGTCACCATGCGTTAGAAGAGGTTAAATCTAGAATATTAGAATATTTGGCTGTTAAGCAAAATACTAATAATTTGCGAAGTCCAATTTTGTGTTTAGTTGGACCTCCTGGTGTTGGTAAAACTTCTCTTGCTTTGAGTATTGCGAATAGTTTGGGAAGAAAAGTTGCTAAAATCAGTGTTGGTGGAATTAATGATGAAGCAGAAATAGTTGGACATCGTCGTACCTATGTAGGTGCTAATCCTGGAAGAATTATTCAAGGTATTCGCAAGGCTGGTACTGCTAATCCGGTATTTATTATTGATGAGATTGATAAGATGACAAAAGATATTAAAGGTGATCCTGCTAGTAGTTTACTTGAAGTTTTAGATCCAGAGCAAAATAGTAAATTTTCTGATCATTATATTGAGGAAGAATTTGATTTATCTAAGGTTTTGTTTATTGCAACGGCTAATTATATTGAACAAATTCCTTATGAACTTCGTGATCGTTTGGAAATTATTGAATTAAGTAGTTATACAGAATATGAAAAATTAGATATTGCTAAAAATCATTTGATTCCTAGAGCTTTAGACGAACATGGGTTAACGTCTTTACAAATTCAAGTTGATGATGATGCTATTATGGGAATGATAAGGTATTATACAAAAGAGGCTGGTGTTCGTGAACTTGATCGGGTCATTGCTTCTTTATTTAGAAAGATTGTAAAAAAAGTTTTATTGGAAAAAGAACAGGTTTTCTATCATATTGGTGAGGAGGATTTAGAAACATTTTTAGGAAATAAAAAATATAGTTATGAAAAGATTGGTAAGAGGGCAGAAGTTGGTGTTGTCAATGGTATGGCTTATACGGTATTTGGTGGAGATATTTTACCAATTGAAGCAACTATGTTTCCGGGAAAAGGTAATCTTATTCTTACTGGTTCTTTGGGAGATGTTATGCAAGAATCTTGTCAAATATCTTTTAGTTTTATTAAAGCTAATGCGGATAAGTTTTCAATTCCATTTAAGATGTTATCTGAAAATGATATTCATATTCATTTCCCAGAAGGGGCTGTTAGTAAAGATGGACCTTCTGCAGGTATAGCTATTACAACGGCTTTAATTAGTTTGTTTAAGAATAGTGCTGTTGCTAATAATATATCTATGACTGGAGAAATTACATTGCGTGGACGTGTTCTTCCTATTGGTGGTCTTAGAGAAAAAGTGATTGGTGCTCATCGAGCTCTTATCCGTCATATTTTCTTACCAAGTGATAATAAAAAAGATTTAGAAAAAATTCCAGAGGAAGTAAAAAAAGATATTCAATTTACTTTTGTAGAAAATTATTTTGATATTTATAATGAGTTGTTTTGTTTAGAACATAAAAATTAATTTTTAAGGAACCATTTTAAATGGTTTTTTTTCATATTCTTTTTTTTTGTTCATATAATCTTTTAGGAGGGATTGAATGCAAAAAGTTATATCTTTTGATAAATCATTTGAATTTAAAACTATGGTTGGGGAAGTTACTTCTATTTCTTTAGATCCTAAATTAGAATTTTCAGATGATAGTACTATTTCTGGGGAACTTATTATATCTGGAAAATATAAACTTACGGCTGCTTCTCGTTTAGAAGATGATTTTATATTCCATTTGCCAATAGATATTGTCTTAACGGAAAGTTTAGAAGAAGGGTCAAGAAAAGTTTTGGTTGATGATTTTCGTTATGAAGTAAAAGAAGATGATACTTTAGAATGCCATATTGATTTATTAGTGGAAGGTGTTGAAAAAATAGATGTCGAAGATGATTTAGATGATGTACGTGATGGTACTTCTCTTGGTAATAGTGTTCAAGAAATGAATGATAGTCAGGAAAAATTAGATAAGATTTCTGAAAAGAGTCGAGACGAACCTATTGTTCCTCAAAAAGAAGAAAAAGTGGAAACAGTTCAAAAAGATACTAAAATAGTTGCTACAGAAGAGGAAGATGTTGATACTAATCAAGATGTTGGTTCTTTATTTTCTTCGTTTAAAGATAGTGATGAGTCTTTCGCAACTTATTCTGTTTATATTGTTAGACAAAATGATACTGTAGAACTTATTATGGATAAGTATCAGGTTACTCGAGAAGAATTAGAAAATTATAATGATTTATCAAATTTATCTATAGGTTCTAAAATTATTGTTCCAACGCATGCTCATGAATAAGCCAGATGTGCATCGATATTCTTATATCGAGGGTAATAAAATTATTGAAACTTCAAAAGGGAAATTTTTAATTACTCCTAAATGTAATGATAAATTATCTATTTTTCGTTATTTGGAGCAAAAGGATTTTCCTTTCTTTTTACCTATGGAAAATTCTTATCGAGATTCTTATGAAGTTTATTCCTATGTAGAAGATAATGTTGATATTAATGATAAAGCTATTGATCTTGTTCATATTTTATCTTTACTTCATATTAAAACAACAACTTATCGTGAAGTTGTTATGGATTCTGTAAAAAAATTATATGAGGATACTTTAAAGAAAATTGATGAGGAGATGCAATATTATCAAAAATTACAAGATGAGTTTGAGGAACATGTATATATGGCTCCTGATGAATATTTTTTTATTCGTAATGTCAGTTTATTATATGAAAATTTACGACAGAGTAGAGAATACTTAGAACATTGGTATCAAATAAAAAAGAAAGAAAATAAAGAGAGAATTGTCTTTTTACATAGGCAACCCTCACTTTCTAATTTTGTGGATCAGAAGACTCCCTATTTTATTCATTGGGATTTATCTAATCGTGGGTATATAGTTTATGATTTCTTATATTTTTATAAGGAGAATTTTACAAAGGTTGAGATGCAGTCTCTATTTCATATTTATCAAAGAAAATGTCCTTTTACTGAAGATGAAATGTATTTATTTTTTTGCTTACTTTTATTAGATGAAAAAATTATTTTTACTTCTAATCATTACGATAATACGGTTTTTTTGTATCATAGGATTCATTATGCTTTTAAAGTAAAGGAATTTTTATTAGAACAAAATCAAAAAGAACAAGAAGCAGATAAACAGGAATTCAATTAGTAGTATTATTGCATTTAATCTAGTAGTTATAAATATTAATAAGACAATTTGATAGAATACGATTATTAGTGTTGATATTATTCCTAATAAATAAAATATATTATTTCTTCTTCTTTGCTTACAATAATTACAACGACAAAATAAATTATGCTTTGTTTTCATACAATCACCTATTATAATTTATGAAAATTTGTCTTTTTTGCTATTCTGTTTGATTGACATGAAAAATTTAATTTATTATAATATTGTTGATAATTATTAATGGAGTTAAATTAATAATTATAGTAAAAAACTATTAATTCTTTTAAGGGAAGGAAGGTATTTATAATGGAATTAAAAGGAAGTAAAACTGAACAAAATTTGATGACTGCATTTGCAGGAGAAAGTCAAGCTAGAAATAAATATACTTATTATGCTAGTAAAGCTCGTAAAGATGGTTATGAACAATTAGCAGCAATTTTTGAAGAAACTGCTAATAATGAAAAGGAACATGCTAAACTTTGGTTTAAAGAATTACATGGTGGTGATATTCCTGATACTGCTACTAATCTAGAAGATGCTGCTGCTGGAGAAAATTATGAATGGACAGATATGTATAAGAATTTTGCAGAAACAGCTAAAGAAGAAGGATTCACTAGACTTGCTGTACTTTTTGAAAAAGTAGCTGAAATTGAAAGAGAACATGAAAAAAGATATCTAACTTTACTTCATAATATTAAAGACGATAGAGTATTTAAGAAAGATGGAGATAAGATTTGGGTATGCCGTAACTGTGGATATGTTTATACTGGAAAAGAAGCTTTAGCAGTTTGCCCTGTTTGTGCTCATCCACAAAGCTTTATGGAAGTAAAAGCAGATAATTATGAATAAAATTTAGGCTTATTTAAGCCTTTTTTTATTATATAAAATACGTTGGTGATGTATTATTTATTAATTTTAAAAAATATAAGTATGAAAATGTACTTGCAAAAATTATTACACAGTTGATTAAATGTCTTTCTTCTATATTATTAATGTTTTCTTCTACAATATAGATACATAGTAGGGTAATTATTGTAATTGTCCATCTAAATTTTTGTAAATTTTTTTCTTTCTTATTTGGATGATTTCTTTGAATATTTTTACCATAATTTATGAAAACATAAAGTAATGTTATGCTTATGATTAACCAAGTGAAAAATTGTGTATTTATTATTGTACTATTTTTCATAATACAATATATGCTGTAGCTAGTAAAATTATCTATTTTTGTCAAATGTTAAAATTTATGTTATTATAGTCACTGTAAAATTATCTTTTAATCTTTTATATTTGGTGGTGATTCTATGAAAAAGCATGAGTTATTAGTCCCTGTTGGTAATATGGAATGTTTAATGCAAGCTATCTGTAATGGGGCAGATGCTGTTTATGGTGGATGTCAAAATTTTGGGGCTAGGAAGTTTGCTAAGAATTTTACAAATGAGGAAATTGTTGAAGCCATACGGTTATGTCATTTATATGATGTTAAATTCTATGTTACTATGAATACTTTGGTAAAGGATTCTGAAGTTTCTGATTTTTTAAAACAGATTGAGTTTTTATATAAAAATGGTGTTGATGCTGTTATTATGCAGGATTTTGGGATGATTTCTTATGTTTTACAGAAATATCCTAATTTGGAGGTTCATGCTTCTACACAATTTAATAATTCGTCTTTTGAAGTTGTTGATATGCTTTATAAGATGGGAGTAAAAAGAGTTGTTTTCTCTAGAGAATTATCTTTACAGGAAATTGAAAGTATTAATGTTCCTATTGAGAAAGAAGTCTTTATTCATGGGGCTTTATGTATTTCTTATTCTGGTTGTTGCTTAATGAGTTCTATGATAGGAGGCAGAAGTGGTAATCGTGGTGAGTGTGCTGGTTCTTGTCGATTACCTTATCAATTATTTCATAATCATGAAAAATTAAAAGATTCTTCTTATTTACTTAGTACAAAAGAGTTAAATTCTAGTTATCATATTAAAGAACTTTTAAATAGCAATATTTATAGTTTTAAGATTGAGGGGAGAATGAAGAGTCCTGAATATGTTGGCTTTATTACTAGACTATATCGACACTTGATTGATTCTAATGGTGATAATTCACATTTAGATTTAGAAATTGATAAATTAAAAACAATTTTTAATCGAGAATTTACTAAGGGCAATTTATTTCATTGTAGTACTTCAGAACTTATGAATACTGTTAGTCCTAATCATATTGGACTTTCTATTGGTAAAGTCATTTCCGTTGATAAGAAAAAAATTAAAATTAAATTGCAAAGGGATTTACATCAGGGTGATGGAATTCGCTTCTTAGATAGTGGCAAAGGTCTTATTGTTAATTATTTATATGATGATCATGGATTACTTGTGTCTAGTGTCGCTAGGGGAAAATCCTGTTATATTGATAATAAGATTGGTATTACTGATAAAGAAGATGTTTCTAAGACTTTAGATTATTTATTGATGCAAGAGATGAAAAAGTTACCAAAACGGTCTATACCTATTTCCTTTTTTGCAACTTTACATGTTGGACAACCTTTTACAGTTGAAATTAGTGATGGTATTAGAAAATTTCAAGCTACAGGTAGTTTAGTTCAAGAATCTATTAATTCACCTGTTAGTGAGGACAAAATTCGTAGGCAATTGGAAAAGTTAGGGGAAACACCATTTATTAGTCAGGATACAACTGTTGATGTTGACTCTAATGCTTTTTTACCACTTCGAGAAATTAATGAATTACGTCGTAGTTTAGTGCAACAATTAGTGGTTGCTAGAATGTCTTTGCGATATGAACCTGTTATTCAAGAAGTTTCTTTTTCAAAACTTAAAATACCATTTGAAGTAGGAAAGACTGCTCTTGTTTATACAGATGAACAAATGAAGTCTTGTTTAGAGTTAGATTTTAGTAGAATTTATACTTCTAATCTAGAATTGTATGAAACCTATAAGGATTACGATAAAGTCTATTATTCTATGCCAAGGTGTTTATTATCTGTTAATGAAAAAATAAAAAGTAGAAGTTTAATACGTGATTATTGTGATTTTTCTCTTGCTAATAAATTTGTACTTGATTATACTTTTAATGTATTTAATATTTATACAGCTTATTATTTGTTTCAATTGGGGGCATCTAAAATTACTATTTCTCCAGAATTATCAGAGAATGAAATTTTAGAACTTTCTTCTCGATTTGAAAAAGTGTTTGGATTTAGACCTAATCTTGAAATTATTGGTTATGGGTTAGTTGAAAATATGATTATTAAAGGTAATATTTTAAATTTAAAAAATAATGATTATCAATATTTTTTATCAGATTTACGACATCGTCAGTTTCCAGTATATTTTAAAAATGGATTAACAACAATTCTTAATTATCAATCACTTGATTTGTACCGTTTTCAAGATTTGAGAGAGGTTGCTACTATACGATATCAGTTTTTTATGGAAACTGAAAAAGATATTTCTAAAGTAATAAAAAATAATTAATATTTTAATTTTTGTATTAAAAAGACTGGTTTTATGATAAAATAGTTTTAGATAGGAGTGATAGATAGTGGATAAAAAAGCTGATGAGATAAGGAAGATTCCTAAAAAAAATTATATTATTTTAGTTGTTTTATTCGTTGCTACTGTTGCACTAGTTTTGTATTTATGTAATTTATATCGCGTTTATGATAAACATCAACGGGATATTCCTGTTATTCGGGGAACATTATATGAGATACAACCTGATGAGTTAGAACATTTTGTTATGGAAAATCCGTCTACTGTTATTTATATGTGCACTGCTGCAGATGAAAAATGTAGAGATTATGAAAAGGATTTAAAGAAGTTAGTAGTAAAAGAAGAATTACAGGAAGATATTATTTATGTAAATTTAAGTAATGTTGATCAAAATGATTTTGTTAATCAATTTAATTCTAAATATCCATATAAGGTTTCTTTGAAAAAGAATTATCCTGCATTAATTTTGTTTGAAGATGGAAAAGTTCAGAGTATTTTGCAGGCTGATCAAGATGATAGTCTTTCTATTTCTGAAACAGAACAGTTTATAAAATTAAATCATATAGAAAATCAAGGAGAGTAGTCTCCTTTTTATTCGGAGGTATAATATGAATCATATTGTTTTATTTGAGCCAGAAATTCCACAAAATACAGGAAATATTATGCGTACTTGTGTTGCTACTGGAACTAAGTTACATTTAATTAAGCCTTTAGGATTTCTTTTGGATGATGCCCATTTAAGAAGAAGTGGAGTTAATTATATTGATAAACTAGATTATGAAGTTTATGAAAACTTTGATGATTTTGCATCTAAAAATCCAGGAGTTTATTATTATTTTACAAGGTATGGAAAAAAGCCTCATACAAGTTTTAATTACCAAAATTTGGAAAATAAAGATTTATATTTTATTTTTGGTAAAGAATCTACTGGTATTCCTAAAGAGATTTTGCAAAAAGATTTAGAGCATTGTATGAGAATTCCTATGACAGCTAATGTTAGGGCTTTAAATTTGTCTAATTGTGTTGCTATTGTTATTTATGAAGCATTACGGCAACAAGATTATAAGGGATTATTATTTACAGAACCTCATAAGGGCGCTGATTATTTAGAAAAGTAAATTATTTATTTGCTTTTTTTATTTGGTTAAGATATAATTTTAATGCTATTTATATATGGTGGTGGGTTTATGTTGACAAAAAAAGAGGAAATTGAACGTAGTATCATTACCAAATTTCGTAAGGATATTTGGAGAAAATTTACGAAAGCTATTAGAGATTATGAGTTGGTTCAAGAAGGAGATAAAATTGCTGTTTGTATTTCCGGAGGAAAAGATTCTATGCTTTTAGCTAAATGTATGGAAGAGTTAAAAAAACACGGTAAAGTAAAATTTGATTTATGTTATATAGTTATGAATCCAGGATATCGTTCTGATATTTATGAACAAATCTTAAAAAATGCAAAAATTTTAGGAATAGATATTCAAGTTTTTCCTTCTAATATTTTTAGTGTTGTAGACCAACAAGTTTCTTCACCTTGCTATTTATGTGCAAGAATGCGTCGGGGCTTTTTATATGCTAGGGCACAAGAATTGGGATGTAATAAAATTGCTTTAGGACATCATTTTGATGATGTTGTCGAAACTATTTTATTATCTATTTTTTATGGTGGTGAATATAAGAGTATGCCACCAAAATTAAAAAGTACTAATTTTTCAGGTATGGAGTTGATTCGTCCATTATATTTAGTAAGAGAAGTGGCAATTATTAAATGGGCACAATATAATGACTTAAAATTTATAAATTGTGCTTGTAAATTTACAAGTTCATCTCATATAAATTCTAAGAGATTGGAGATGAAAAAACTAATTCATGATTTTGAACAGATAAATCCAAATATACCAGCTAATATATTTAAATCATCAGAAAATGTTAATATAGAGACGGTTCTTGGAGTTAAGGTGGATGGGGAAAAAGTATCTTTTTTGGATAATTATGATAAATAATAATTATCTTTTTTTTATTTTATGATATATTATAAGTATAAGGTATGGTGTTGAATGAAAGTTGTATATGACGGTAAAGAATCTTCTCTTCGGATTTTACAGTGTTTGAATTGGCAGTTTCAAGGAATTTGTGATGTTGCTCCTCTTATTTATGAACAGGGTTTTGATGCGGTGCAAGTAGGGCCTTTGCAGCCCTTAAAAGAAAATAATTATAATCATTGGTGGCTGTCTTATCAACCATGTGCATTTCAGATTGGAAATCAATATGGTTCTAAAGATGATTTTATACATCTTTGTAAAGTTTTACATGAGAATAATTTGTTGGTTTTTGTCGATGTTATTTGTACTCATGTTGCTGGAACTAGTGATGGTAAATTAGTTCCTCATGAAAAAGTAGATCGTAAATTAGTAGAGGATTCAGAAATTTGGCGAGAATTAAAAAATATTGATGATTGGGATAATCGTTATCAAGTGATTAATTATTGTCCTGGATTACCAGGATTAGATTTACGCAATAGAAAAGTTCAGGATTATATTATCCATTTTTTAAATGAACTAATCGAGTGTGGTGCTAATGGGTTTCGCTTTGATTCTGCAAAGAATATTGCGACTCCATCTGAAGGATGTGACTTTTTCTTTCGTGCTCTTAATTGCTTACAAGATAAAGAACATATATATAATTATGGTGAGGTTATTTTTGCAGATGATAGTTTGATTTCTCTTTATATTCCTTATTTAGATGTGTTGACAAATACTTGGAGTAAATATCGAAATCATGTGGTTACTTTTTTTGAAAGTCATGATTCTTATTTGGGATTTGGATATACAAGAAATAGGTCTTCTCAAGAAGTGACAAGAGAGTATGCTCATGTCGTTGATAATTATCCTAAAACAATTTATTATGCTAGACCTTTTGATAATGAGTGGCAAAGTAATGAAATACAAAAAATTCATAAAAAAACAAGATAAATATTGTTTTATTTGAATAGAAATCTCCTTTTTTTATCATAAAAAGATTGAAAGGAGTTTTTTTATGTCTAAATATAAAGTAGAAATTAGTGGTATAGATACAAGTAATATTCCAGTTTTAAGTAATGAGGAAATGAATCGATTGTTTTTAGCTATGAAAAATGGGGACTCTTCTGCTAGAAATTTGTTGGTTGAAGGAAATTTAAAATTAGTTTTATCTATTTTGAAAAGATTTCATCATCGTTCAGAAAATTTGGATGATTTATTTCAAATAGGATGTGTTGGCTTATTAAAAGCAATAGATAATTTTGACTTATCCCATGAAGTACGTTTTTCTACTTATGCTGTTCCTATGATCTTAGGTGAGGTAAGAAGATATTTACGAGATAATAATTGTATTCGCGTTAGTAGATCTTTACGTGATATTGCTTATAAGGCGTTGAAATATAAGGAGGAGGTTTATAATAAAACTGGTGTTGAACCTAATATGGAAAATATTTCTAATTATTTAAATGTTAGTTTATTTGATCTTGTTCAAGCTCTAGATTCTTTACATAATCCTGTCAGTATTTTTGAACCTATTTACTCTGATGGTGGGGATACTATTTATTTAATGGATCAAATTGAAGATAAAAAGTCTAATAGTAATGAGTTTTCTATGAAAGTAGCTTTGAATCAAGCTATTGATAATTTAGAAGAAAGAGAACAATATATTTTAGATGAACGTTTTATTATTGGAAAAACACAGATGGAAATAGCCAAGGATTTACAAATAAGTCAAGCTCAAGTTTCTAGAATTGAAAAGGGGGCAATTAAACAATTAAAGAAAGTTTTAAAATAATTTGCATATATTTTAGTGGGTGATCATATGCGATTATCAGAGCTTCAAAGTAAAACTATTATTTCCGTTGTTGATGGAAAAAACGTTGGTAATATCATAGATGCTGAGGTTATGATGGATGGGCATATTGAGTCTTTAATTATTGAATCTGGTAAATCGTTTTTTAATTTTAATAGAGATGACAATTCGAAAATTTTATGGAAAGATATTACTAAAATAGGGGAGGATGTTATTTTGGTAAATATTGGAAAAAAATGAAAATATGGAAAAAACTGGTAATTTCTTTTGTCATCTCTTTTTTATTTGCAATTTTAATTCTTACATATTTAAGTAGTAGAATTAATTCTATATTAGTACATTATTTGAACACTGAAGTTGAAAGAGTTACTTCAAACATTGTGAATGGTTCTATTAATGATTTGGTTTCTAATCAATTAAATGATGATTTGATTACCATTTATAGAAATAATAATAATGAGGTTGAAATGATTGATTATAATTCTCAGAAAGTAAACTTGTTATTAAAGAAAATCAATCAAACGGTTTATTCTAAATTGTTGGATTTAGAAGAAGGTAAAGTTAATAGTTTTTTATTGTCTTCTTCCTTATTAGGCAATCGCTTTAAAAATGTTGATGGTGGTATAGTTTGTGAAATACCCTTTGGTACTTTAAGTGGGAATGGATTTTTAACAAATTTGGGGCCTGTAATTCCAATAAAGATTTCTTTTTTGGGTCAGGTAAATAGTAGCTTAAAAACTAAGATTCGTAGTTATGGAATTAATAATTTATTTTTAGAATTGTATGTTCATGTTGAAATTAAAGAGCAAATTTCTCTTCCAAAATCTTCTGATATAATTACTTTAAAAATAGATGCACCTATTAGTATCAAGATTATTTCTGGTGTTGTTCCTGATTATTATGGTGGTGTAATTGACAAAAACTCAAAAACTACTTTTTTCTTTAATGATTAATAAAATAACTATGATATAATTATTCTAGAGGTGGTTTTATGAAGCAATATAAACTTAGCAATAATTATTATGAACTTGTTTCAGACGATAATTGTTTTTCATTAGATGCTATTGAAGATTATTTTACTGATTATTTTGAAAATTTTGATTATGTGTTTGGAGATTTTTCTGGGGATAAGGTTAGATTAAAAGGTTTTTATGAGTCTAATAATAAATTGGTAAAAAAATATAATGATATTCAATTTTTAAATGTTTACAAGAATGAATATTGTAATTTAGGGGCAAAAACTTTTTTATTAAAGAAAGTTCAAAAAAAATAGTTGTAATTTCTTTAAAATACGATATAATTATATTATATGGATAATAAAGGGAGGATATATTAAGAATATGGAAGAAAAAAAGATGATGAAAATTGTTTCAGATGATGGTTCAGTTGAAGAAGTAGAAGTTGTATTTTCTTTTGAATTTAAAGATAATAAGAAAGAATATGTTATTTATACTAAAAATGAACGTGATGATGATAACAATATTACAGTTTATGTTTCAAATGTTGATCGTTCAAGTGGAGAAGCTAAGTTATTAGGCGTTGAAAGTGAAGAAGAGTGGAATCGTATTAAAGATGTTTTACGTGAACTTGCTAAAGGTGAATAGATAAGGAGGAATTTGAAATGGAATATGTAATTTTAGAATCAGCATTTGGAAATCCAGTTCCTATGGTTCGGTCATCTAGAAGAATAAAGATTAGTGAAAAGTCACAGAAAAATATGCTTGCGAAGGGTTTATTAAAAAATAAGGATGACTCTAAAAAGAGTGCAGGAGTAGTTACTAATAATTCCAGTTTAAATGTTTCTACTGTCCCTTCTACAGAAGTGAATCATCCTACACTTATTAAAAAGGATGATGTTTTGCAAGGCGTAGATTTATTAAATAGTGTTTTCTCTTTATTCCCACTTGCTAGTTTTGGTAGTAGACAAATTCGTTTAACAGATGGAATGTATACCAAGGTTGTAGCTCATACTAAGGTTAATGCTTCTAATTCTACTGGAGCAGGAAATGCAGTTGTTGATACTCCTGATATGAATTCAGCAGTTGATTCTTCTGTGCCTATTAATACTTCTGAAGTACAATTAGCTGTTGATAAAGCTTTTTCTACTTTGCCTGAGACTGAAGATGCAAATAAGGATAAACATGTGGAGATAAAAAAGGCTTCTCATGCAAAAGCAAAAGTTGCTAAGTATAGTCATCCAGTTGAACTTCCACATTTTGTTACTGATGAAAATAATATATTTACAAAAGATAATATTAAGCATAATGAAGTTCAAGATGTTACTACAACTGAGAAGAGAGATGTTCCAATTGTTGTAAATGATCGTGATGATAAAGTTAGATTTTTATTTGATTCTTCTTCTCCTGTTGAACATGATAAAAGTAAAGAGAATGAAGTCACTTTACCAGTTGATGAGAAGAAAGGTGCTTTACATCCAACTATGAAGGCTAAGGATGATGATATTGCTAGTATTCTTGCTGAAATTGAACAATTAAAAAATGAGGATGCTCAAGTTGATAAAGATACAAAATTAGCTGAGGAAAGATTTGAGTCAAGTGTTCAAAGCCTTAAGGATTCTGTTCAAAAAGTTGAAAATGCTGAAAAGGATAGGGAAGAAGCTATTACTCGTGCTCGATTGATAAAAGAGACATTACAAGCTGGATTAGAGGAAAAGAGAAATAAACTTAAAGATTATGAAACCAGAACTGAGTTAAATAAAGCAAAAACAGCTGAAAATATAGAGACCGCTGAAAGAACTGCAGCAGGTACTCAAGAATTACGAAACAGTATGCCTAAACAATTAGTACATGCTTTATCTAAAAATGCTTAAAAAGAGGATAAAATATTATTTTATTCTTTTTTTTTATACTTTTTCATATTATTAATTATGAAAAATAAAATTATGCTTTTTTATAATTTAGAAAATATTGAAGTTTCTAAAAATGGGGATAACTATTTTTTTAGAATCAAGGATAAAATGTTTTCTTTTGAAAAAATTTATAGTATTTCAAAATTTAAAGAAATGTTATCTTTTTTAAATAAAACAGGCTATTTACGGAGTTTTAAAATTATTAAAAATATTTATGGTCAAGATACTACTTTAATTGATAATACGTGGTTTGTTTTGTTAATGCACTATGAAGAAAAAATTGATTTATATCAGGAAATTATGCACCCTTTTTTTATTTCTGGTATTAATATCTATCCTGAACGTTGGGATTTTCTATGGATTAGGAAAATTGATTACTATGAATATCAAGTTGTTCATGTCAGCCCTTATTATCCTATTTTAGTTGAAAGTTTTAATTATTTTATTGGGTTAGCTGAAAATGCTATTTCATATGTAAATTATAATTTTTATTCAAAAAGTAGAAATGATGCAAAAATTTCACTTTGTCATTTTAGAATTTCATTACAAAATTTTTTTGATCCTTTAAATTTTACGATAGATTATTATGTTAGAGATGTTGCTGAATATTTTAAATTTTTATTTTTTTCCTATCAATATAAAGATTTTGATTTTGAATCATTTCTTAAGAATTCAAATTTTTCTTTTGATGATTTTGTTTTATTATATTCTAGGCTTTTGTTTCCTTCTTACTATTTTGATTTATATGATGATATTCTTAATAAGCAAGTTAGTGAAAATCAACTGAAAAAAATTATTTTTCGTCAGAATGAATATTATATGTTTTTACAGTATATTTATGATGTTATTTGTACTTTTGTTTTTATTCCACCTATTTCTTGGATAAAAAAAGAAATGTTATAAAACATTTCTTACTTCTTTTATTTCTGGTATTTCATTAATTAATAGTTGCTCAATTCCTTCTTTTAAAGTAATATCCATCATCGGACATCCTTCGCAAGCACCTTTCATTTTGATATACACAATGTTTTCTTCGTATTTTACAAATTCTAAGTCTCCACCATCATTTATTAGATAGGGTCTTATATCTTCAATTAGTTTTTTAATTTTTATTTCTGTTTCAGTCATAATATCACCAAATTAATTATATATTTTTTTTAATTTTAAGTAAAGGAAATTTTATTTGTTGTGATTATTTATATTTAATGTTATACTACATATTAGGAAGTGTTTTAATGAATCAATATAAAAAAGGAGAAATTGTTACTGGGTGTGTTACTGGAATTGAAAAATATGGTATTTTTGTTAGTTTAGATGATTATTATAGCGGACTTATTCATATTTCTGAAATTTCTGATTTTTTTGTTAGGAATCCTGCTGATTATGTGCATGTAGGGGAGACGATTCGGGCTTTAGTTATTGATGATAGTGATGTTGATACTTTTCATGTAAAATTAAGTATAAAAAATATTGATTATAAGATTATTAAGAGAAAAAACAAGAAGATAGTTGAAACTTCTAAAGGCTTTGATACTTTGTCTTATATGTTACCAAAGTGGATTTCGTTGAAAAAGGAAGAAATTTTTAGCAAAATGTAAAAAAATGTTACAGTTCAGATAGAAAAGACTAAATAAAAGTCAAATCTATCTTTTTTATTACTATTTTACTAGAAGATAAAA